>JAJDES010000466.1 GCA_029259675.1 Planctomycetota bacterium | reverse complement strand
TTCCACCGCAAGCAGCGTGGAAACGGGCGTCCACAACTTGATTGCCATAACTGAGGACGAGGCCGCGCGTGTCTTCTGCGGCGGCTTGCAAAAGCAACTCTAGTTTGCGCGTGGCTTCGCTGCCGGGGATAAACGCGCCGCGATAGGCCTGATCAATGACGCTATCAAAGAGGTAGGCGCGCGGCGGGTTGCCCGAGGAACCCGATAATTGTGCGAGTGCATAGCTGCGCGCGGCAATGGCTTGGGTTTGTAGGAGCGCGGGCGGTGCCGACCAAATCGCAAGCTCCGCGGAAACCACCGCCGCCACGTAATCCTCGCTGGCGACGAAGTTTGTGATTCGCATTCCGCCCGAGGGTTCCAGCTCAAGCAGGATGGAGCCCGGGTAAACACGATCTTTGATGCGAATGCGACCGCGCTCGCGCAAGCCGCGATCGGGTTGAACGAGTATCCAGGGCGCCAGGTTGCCATTGGAGTCGCGCAGGGCATTGCCGACGCGGCGGATGAAGCGCGGTTGATCGGCTCCGACGGTCAGCGCGATGGATGCGGGCGTGCCCAGGGTCGAGAGCCGCACGCGCCACTCCCCGGGATGGGGAGCCGGCGCGGGCAAGGTCGGGCGCTCGGCTCGATGTTTGAAATTGGATTCAATCGGCCGGGGGACATACAGAGTCGGTGCGCAGCTGCCAAGAGCAAACAGTGTTACGCACAAGAGCAGGCGCAGGTGATGCTGCACGACACGGGCGAGTGCGCGACTCGCGGCATGGGCGCGAATCCTAAAAGAGGTCAGAGTTTGCACCGCTTTCCGCCATGGGGATTTGGACCGCCCTACATCCCGCCGGCGTGATGCATCTACCGCGCGCCGTGCGTTCAATCAGTCCGCGTCGCAGCAAGTGAGGTTCAAACACTTCTTCGACCGTGTCTTCGCTTTCCCCGACTGCGGCCGCGATGGTTTTCAGTCCGACGGCAATCCCGGGTCTGCGACCGAGACAGAGCAGGATGCGTCGATCCATGTCTTCGAGGCCCAGGGCGTCCACGCCCATGCGTTCCAACGCTTCTTCCGCGAGTTCGGCTGCGATGGCCTTGGAACCTCGAACTTGCGCCAAATCGCGCGCCCGACGCAAATAGCGATTTGCGATGCGCGGAGTGCCTCGGCTGCGACCGGCGATTAAGGCGGCGGCCTGTGGCGCGAGTTGCAAACCTAAGATGTTCGCCGAACGTGTCAGCACGCACTGCAAATCATCTTGCGAATACGGAGCCAGTCGTTCGAGGATTCCGTAACGTCCGCGCAAGGGTGCTGAGAGCAGACCTTCCCGCGTGGTTGCACCGACCAAAGTGAATGGGGCTACAGTCAACGGAAGGATGCGCGCGTTGGGCCCTTGATCGAGTGTGAAATCGATCGTGAAGTCCTCCATAGCCGTGTACAGAAATTCCTCTACGGCAACGGGGATTCGGTGCACTTCATCGATGAAGAGAATGTCACCGGGTTTGAGTTGGGTCAGGATGCCGACCAAGTCGCGCGCCCTGTCGAGGGCCGGCCCCGAGGTCGAATGCAGCCCGGTGCCCATCTCCTGGGCCAAAATGCGCGAGAGGGTGGTCTTACCCAAACCGGGTGGACCCGAAAAAAGGATGTGATCCAGGGCCTCTTGACGGGCGCGTGCAGCCGAAATCGCGACGCGCAAATTTTCGATGATGCGCGACTGACCTACAAACTCGCTGAACGAGGAAGGTCGCAAGCTGTTTTCCTGCTCGCGCTCGCGCTCATCGGCACCGGGCGAAGTCGGCCGCCTTTCCAAATCGCGCAGAGCATCGGCGTTGGAAATGAAGTCACTGGACGCCATGGGGTGAGCATACCGGCCCGCCGCGCCGGGCCGAAGCGCCTAGCGGGCGGTGGGCTGGCAGATGCTCGAGTGCGAGACCGGGGGCCAGGCGAATTCGCTGGCGCCTGTTCCTTCGCTCAGACCGGTGGGAGGGGCGGCGATGCAAATTCGGCCGCTATATCCAGCCGGGCCGGTCCGCCGGGGACAGCTCGCCGGCAGTTCGTGGAGCCGGGCTACCCGCAGAATGGGTCTGGCGGGAGGTGCGGCGAGGTGGAGGGGCAACTTTTCGGCTCCGAGCCCAGCATCCATGGGCTGCGGGCGTCCATTCAGGGCCGGAGCGTGCGATCGCGCACGGACGGCGCCCCGGCACGCTCGTCGGCTCTTCCAATTCGGTTCGGCTCTCCAAGACTCAAAAAGTCGGTAACTCCTTGTGAGTCTGGGGTTAGGTGCGCAGAACCCGATCGATGATCCGACTTGGCGGCCCCTGGGCACGATGCTTGTACAGCGTTTGCCCGATGGAGCCGAAGGCCCTGGTTGTGCCCGCGAAAGTTTGCAGGTTCGGCCCCGATCATCGATTCCTGCACGATTTCACTCCAAATGCCTGCGATGGCGCCCAGCTATCGCTCGCAATCAAGTGCCAATCACTGAACAATGTCCGTCCCCGAGTCCATTCCGGAACAATAGATCGCGATGATTCTGTGCTGATGGGGCTGCGCGCGGGTACCCACCCACGCCAGGCTTTTCTGCCGGGATCCCCAAGTGGGGCTCCCCATCACGGCATTGCTCTCTTAGGCTCTTGGACACCATCCAATAGCGACCATTCGCGCAGCTTTCACCGGCAATTTAATCACCAACAAAAAACCGGCAAAATCCCGTCTCGAAGCCCGCTGCGGGCGCAGCCCACAATCTGGGCTCACAGCGTGCAGCCAGCTCACATTGTGAAGCCAATCGATGCGCGGCGAGAGTTCAACGCGAAGCCCATTTCACGAGCCCCTTCCCAGGGAGTGTTTCGGCACACCCAGGGACATCTCAATTCGGCCCCCACCCATCTGTGATGAAACCGATGAATCATCGGCTAAGCCTTCTGCGGCGTCCCTCGCACGCACTCCTCGGACTTTCCCTGGGACTTGCGCCCTTTGTCATGACCGGCTGCAACGGCGGCTCGGGTGGCGGGGGCGGCAGTGCTATCTCCTTTGATGTGGTGGAAGCAACCCATGGATTCGGGCAGTTGCTACCGCACCGCGTACAGAAAGCCGACGCTGCGGGAAACCCGACCAGCACGACGATCCAAATCCGAGAGGACAAAGACCTCTTCGATAACGTCACGCCGACCAACCCGATCTTGGCCAATGTGCAGTTCGAAGAGGGCAAGGTGTTGCCGGGTGGAAACCCGGGCAATCACTTCTTCGCGGTGCAATTCACCAAGCCGATCGATCCGCTCTCGGTCTTTACTTTACAGACCTCGTCGGGTGTCAAGGACAACTTGACGGGCACCATCACGGTGGCCAGCGTGGATCCTTCCACTGGTGCAGTCACGGCCATTCGAGGTCGAGGATTCATCAATGGATTCACTGTGGATGGGTTGGATCCGAACCCGCCCCCCGGAGTGGGCCCCCAACTTCGGCTCGTTCGATGGGTAGAGAAGGACAGCTCGGGCAAGCCTGTCGCCATCGAGGATGTCAAGGGCGTCATCGGCAACCAGCCGGGCTTGGGCTTCCCCGGAACCGAGGACTCGGGCTTCAACGGTGCGTCGGATTTGGTTCGAGACGATGTATTCGTATTCGTACCGGACATCGACGGCAGCCTGGAAACGCACGAAACGTATCCCACAGGCGAGCAAGTTCGCATGCGCATTGATACAGGCGTGCGCTCAGCTGGCGGTTTGACTCTGCGACGTCCCGCGGTGGCTTCTGCCACTGTTGGCGTTGACGACATCCAACCCGAAGTGCGCTTGAATGTGGGCTCGAACAACCCCATCGTTTCACCGCCGTCCGGTGATACGGATGTGGATCCGATGACGAACATCTCGCTCGACTTCACGGAGCCGGTTCAACCCTTCAGTGTCGG
>JAJDES010000465.1 GCA_029259675.1 Planctomycetota bacterium | reverse complement strand
ACGCGATGAACGCGATGAACTTAACAAACGCAACAAACGCGGCGAATGCGGCGAATCAACGCAACCCGGGATGACTCCGTGCATTCCTCGGTGCGACAAACGCTAGGCATCGGCGTCAACCGACTTGTGCGATGTCGGGCCTTAACGCAAACAAGCCCTACACGCTTTGTGCAGAGCTTGTTCGTATGCAGCACCAATGCGCTCCTTTCAGCGCATTGGCGGCAATTGCCGCGTGTCGCTAAAACCGTTACTTCAAGGCTGGACCAAAATGCGAGCTCCGCGCGGCAGAATCTTGAAGAGTTCTTCAACATCACTGTTAACCATGCGGATGCAACCGTCACTCACCGCGCTCCCCACGCCTTCGGGTTCCCAGGTACCGTGAAAGCCAAGATGGGAGCCGGCCCCGGATGGCAAGTTCCATCCGATCCAACGCGTGCCCAATTCATTCTCCGGGTCGCCGAATGGCACGGGAGCCTTCCCCTGTCGAAACCAAATCGGATTCTTGGTTAGCTCACCTACAACGTATTCGCCCGGCCTAGTCGAGCTCTCCGGCGCGCCGATGCCGACCACCCAAGCCTGCGCGATTTCATCGCCAAACATGTAAAAGGCCATGCGCGCTTCAAGATCAACCAACATGCTGACCCGCTCGGTGGGAATGCGCAGCTGCACCCCAGCGTGCAAGTAGGGTCCTTCCAATGCATTGATTCTCGCAATCATTCCCGTGCACAGGAGCGTGTCGGGGTGCTCCTTGACGAATCGCGAGCGAATCAACGAGAGGCTATCACCCGAGCGCACAGTCACGCTTTGCCCCGGCCAACTCCCGTTCGGACTCCAGCGATGATTGGCCTGGGCTTCATTCAAGCCACTGCCCCAATGGGCCAGCAGGTTTTGGTCGCTGCTCCAGGGCGCATTCAGCTCAGCCAAGATCACCTCGGAGAAAGTGCCCGCAGCCGACTCCCATTGGCGCTCCTCCAGCGCGCGCTGCGCATCGCGGGCGCGCAAGCTAATCCACATTGCGCGAACGGTGTGCGCGCGACCGGCCATGGAAGCCTCCAGAGGTGTTCCACGCTCACCACCGAGCGCCTCCTGCAGCAGCATGAACTCATCGCTCGGCACCATCTCGCCCGGCTGCAGGTCACCCGCAAGATCCAGGGCGCGCTGCACTTGGCCGACCATCGCCTCCGAAAATGCCATCAGCAAACGTTGGCGCTCGGCAGCCAAGTGCCGGCCCTCCGCATCGAGGGCGGCGGCAAATTGCTGTGGGCCGGCGTGCAAGAGATTCGCGGCCAAGCTTGCGGACACGACTTGAACTCCCGCGCGCAGCGTAGAGGAATTCGAAGCCGGCGCTTGAACATCAGCGGATTGAGCTCGGAGATCATCGGCGCGCGGCTGCGACTTGGGCACCACCGCTTCCAAAGGAACCGAATTCGGTTGAGCTGGAGTCGCGAAAGCCTCGGGAGCTTGGGCGAACGAACCGGCTAAACCGTCGTCGGGCTCCTGCTCCAGGACTTTGGTTTCCGCGCCGAACGAGCCGTCGCCAAACCAGCTTTCGCGGCCTTGCAGCTTCAAAGCGAGCGCAACGACCACAACCCCCAAGATGAGCAGAACAATAGCGCGCATAACAATCCTCTGTTGGCGTGAACCTCTGGAATTGGCCTTGAACGGCCAGATGGCGATGATAACTCGCCACATAGCTGGTCCCCAACGCGCAAAATCCACGACTCCGCTTTTGTGCAACCCCCTCCCCGAATGGGGCCGATTCCAAGACGGCCTGGGGTAGCAAAGCCTTCGTCCAGCGTGAGTACATGCTCACATCCCGCAGGCATGGCTTGGCGCATCAGATTCCCATTCCCGAAGCGGCCTCGCGCACCGAAGCACGGACGTCGAAGACGCAATGCCGGGGCTCGAAAGCCCGACGCCCCCAGCAGACCGCTTCAGCAGCTCGCTTCCGTTGGAATAAAACGGCTCGAAGCTGCATGCGCAGCGCCTGCCTGCGCCGCTGCTCCATTTGCACTCGGAACCTCTTCGGGCGGGACCGGCTCCATGTGGAGGGCAAGTCCGCGGCGGCGCGGGAAGAGTTGGAAAGCCCCCAGCCGTGCCGTGGCCGTGGTATTCCTGAACCCTTAGGTTCAGGAGGGCCCAACACGCGCGGCGAACCGCACATCGAACAGGGCCCAAAACGTACTCATTAGGCTCGAGGAATTCCGACGGAGCAACACCTGCCCAGCCAGGGTGACTTTCCGCCGAAGGCTAGCATCCCCCCCAACTTCCCACAACGCACGAAACTTACGCCGAAGCTCGTCCGGCCCTTGGTGCAACAACTTCGCGTAGCGGCCCAGTTGTTGCTGTGCGGTGCGGTCCAACGACGAAGCAAGCTTCGGCCGCGACTGCGGGGCACAAGCGCTGGCTGATCCAGCCCGCATTGGAGGCTCAAACGGAGCCAAGCTCGCGATTCTGATGCAGGCAGTGCTTCGTCAGAGCCGCCCGCTTCGCCCGATGCTCCAAGTGCGGCGCACAAACACCATCTTTGGCTCGAACGCCAAGCAGTGCGCAACGGCCCCGGCCCTGGCCGCCCCATTGGTGCGGCCGGCAGTCATGCGGGACCTAGAGCTTGACTCCAATGACGAAGACCTGGCTGAGCCGCAGAAGTTTCTTGGGCGCGCTCGTCGCAATCAAAAGACTGAACTCGCCAAGTCCAGTCACCGAAAAAGTCCCGTTCACCAAGCTTGGGACCTGATTTGAGCCACGATCTTTTCCGCCAGCGACAGCGCCCTGCGTCCATCTTCGCCGGTAACTTCAGGTTCGCTACCGCTGCGAACGGAGTCGAGGAATGACTTCAGCTCGGCCTGCAAGGGCTTGCGCTCGCCCGTGAGTTCAAGCTGCACAACCTCCAGCAAGTCGCCCGTAACGAAGTTTTCCCGCTTGGCTAGCTCCATGGGATCCAAGGTGAACAAGTCTTCGCGTCCGGCTTCCCAACCGGGTCCCTTGCGAACCATGAGTCCTTGATTGCCCGTGAAATCCAAACTGACATAACTCTCGGGGGAAAAGAGTCGGAAGCGGCGCATGGGCGTGAGTGAAACGCGACTCGCCGTCACATTGGCCCGGCCACCGTCTTCGAAAACCAATCGCACCGAGGCCATATCTTCGCTCTTGGTGAGAATGGCTCCGCCGGCGGCGTCGATCTCCTTGACTTCGCTACCCATCAAATCGAGCACAAGATCCAAGTCGTGGATCATCAAATCGTGCACGACGCCGACATCCATGCTTCGGAAGCTGAAGCTTGAGAGCCTGTGGCATTCGATGAAGCGCGGTGCAATGCCCAATTCGCGCACCTTGCGCAAGCCCGGCTGAAAGCGCTCGACATGCCCCACGGCGACGGTCGTTCCACCCCGCGACGCTGCGCTCAAGATCGCGTCAGCTTGCTCGAGATTCGTAGCCAGCGGTTTTTCGACCAAACATGGAACGCCCGCCTCGAGCAAGGGCACGGCAACCTCAGCGTGATAGCTGGTCGGAACGACAACGCTTACCGCATCAATGTTCTGGGGCAAATCGCTGACTTGCTCGAATGCATCGCAACCGACCTCCGCCGCCAGTTCGCGCGCCGTATCCATGCGCACGTCAACCACACCGACCAACTCGGCCGCGGGATCCTCAGCGTAAATTTTGGCGTGAATGCGCCCCAGATGGCCGACACCGACCACGGCCACGCGCAGGGGCCGAGCCGCACCTCCACCGGATTGATCGACTTCGTCGTTAGCGGCGGCACTCATCGGCTTGAGGTTCCGAGAATCAACTCGGCTCCGGCCTTGGCGAACTCGTCGCGCAGGCTTTCGCGATAGCGCCCCTTGGAGCCCATCTCGGTGCGATGCAAAGCTTCGATCAGTTCGCCCGCGCGACCGCCGTCACCGGGCGGCAACTCCGAGCGAAGGCGTTCGAGTACCTGACGCCTGGGTTCGCCGGAACGGAAGACTTGGCGGTGAATAGCCTTGAGACTTTCAATTTCATCTTCTTCGTAACCGGCCCTCTGCAGACCGATTGTGTTCACATTGCGCACGCGACTGGGGTGGCCTTCCACAATCATGAAGGGGGGAACATCCTGCACCAAGCGCGTCAAGCCACCGACATAGGCCAGGGCGCCGATGGTAACGAAGTGGTGAGCCGCGGCCGCGCCACTGACGTTTGCTTTGCGGCCCACAAAAACATGGCCGGCGAGCAACACGTTGTTGGCGAGAATAACTCCGTCCTCCAAATGGCAGTCGTGGGCGACATGACTGCAAGCCATCAGCAAGCAGCCGTCGCCGATGCGCGTCACCCCACCGCCCTTAACCGTGCCCCGATTGATCGTGACAAACTCACGAATGGTGTTGCCCGCTCCAATGCGCAGACAAGTGTCCTCACCTTGGTAAGAGAGATCCTGGGGCGCGCCGCCCAGGTTGGCTTGGCCAAAAATCACATTGTCAGCGCCCAACGTGGCCACGCCGTCAATGACCACCTGCGGCCCGATGCGAGTCCGATCCCCGATTTTCACTCGCGGACCAACCACGGTGTAGGGACCGATGTCGACATTGACGCCCAGTTCAGCACCGGGTTGGATCACCGCCGTCGGATGAATTTTAGTAGCCAAAATGGATTCCCTCTCTCACTCTTCCACCATGGTGAAAGTCAGTATTGCTTCGCACACCGTGCGGCCCGCCACGGTGCCCCGCCCCTGCACTTTGCCGATCTTGTCCTTCATGCGAATCGTTTCGACTTCAATCCGAAGCTGATCGCCGGGGATGACCGTTCCGCGCAATTTGACCTTGTCGATTGCCCACAGAACGGCGAGTCGACCGGTGTTCTCAAGCTTCCGCAACAACAACACTCCGGCCAACTGAGCCATGGCCTCGAGTTGCAAAACGCCGGGCATGATCGGGTGCGTTGGAAAGTGCCCCTGAAACTGCGGCTCGTTAATGGAAACGTTCTTGACTCCCACAGCGCGGTGGTAGCCGTCGATTTCGATTACTCGGTCAATCAGAAGGAAGGGATAGCGGTGGGGCAATAGCCGCATCACTTCGCGAATGTCGAGACCGGTTTCGCGCGTGATCAAACCGCCGGTTTCCTGCTCCTTCATCAAATCGAGCAAGCGCCTGACCAGCTCGGCATTGGTCGAGTGCCCCGAGCAAGTGGCGATGATGTGAGCCTGCAAATCGGCGCCGAGCAGATAAAGATCGCCCAACAGGTCCAGCATCTTGTGGCGCACCGGCTCATCGGGCATGCGCATCACGGTCTGCGGATCCCCCAGCACCAAAGTGTTTTCGCGTGTGGCGCCCTTGCCCATGCCCGCCTTGCGCAGGGCGTCGACTTCCGAAGCCAAGCAGAAGGTGCGTGCGGGAGCAACCTCGCGCTCGAAGGACTCCGAAGTTACGTCGAGTTGAAAGGAGCCGCCCATCACATCGGGGTCGTCGAAGGACGCGATGTATTGCAAGGTCAGCACCGGTCGGTCCACGGGCAGCGCGACCAGGGTGGCGGAGCCCTCGCGCACAAAAATCGGCTGCTCCAATTGGAAGCGGCGCGCTTCGGCCCTCTGTTCCACGATGCCCGCCTGCTGGAACAACTCAACCAAGACCTGCGCGCTTCCGTCGAGCCCCGGCAACTCCGGCCCCGAAAGCTCGACAGTCAAGTTGTCCACTTGCAGCGCCGAGCAAACCGCCAGGAGGTGCTCTACGGTTTCGACCTCACTGCCGCCGCGCACCAAGCGCGTGCGCCGTTCCTTCGAGGAGTGGTAGGCGATGTTGGCCGGGATCGAGGGCGCGTCGGGCACATCGGTGCGCACGAATTCCACGCCCGTTCCCTGGGGCGCCGGCAAAATTCGCGCTTGCACGTCTTCACCGGAATGCAGACCGGGTCCAGAAAACTCGACTGCGGTGCGCAGGGTTCGTTGAAGCCTCACAGACCCTCCTCTTCCATGCCCGCGGATCCGGCCCGGTCCCGCTCCAAAAGCTCCAGTCGCTCTTGCAACTCCCTGATCTGATTCAATACTTCCGGCAAGCGCTTCTGTGCGGCGAGAATGCGCAGCGCCCGTTTGCGCGGCAAAGCCGGGTGCCCGAGATAATCCGCTCCGCCCTCCAGGTCGCCGAAAATCGCCGAGCGCCCCGCCACGCGCACCGCATCGCCCAGCGTTGCGTGGCCGGAGATTCCAGCTTGGCCCCCCATCACCACCTGCTTGCCGAGTACGCAGGAGCCGGCGATGCCCACCTGAGCGGCCAATAGGCTGTGATCTCCGATTTGGCAATTGTGAGCGATGTGCACCAAGTTGTCGATCTTGACTCCGTTTCCAATCACGGTATCGCTGAAGCGGCCGCAGTCCACGCAGCTGTTCGCTCCGATTTCAACATGGTCACCAATGGTGACGCTGCCGCATTGGGGAATCTTGACCCAGCCCTGCTCGGATGGTTCGAAACCGAATCCGTCCGATCCGATGACGACGCCGGAGTGAAAGATGCAATCCGCACCGACAGTCACACCGTCGTAAATGGTGGCGTTGGCATAAAGAATGCTGCCGGCACCGACGCTTACACCCGCGCCGATCGTCACGCCCGCATGCAGCACGACCCGCTCCGCGAGCGTCGTGCCGGCTGCGACCACACAGTATGGACCGATCGAAACTTCGGCCCCGAGCTGAACGTCTTCGGCAAGCGTTGCCGTCGGATGAACGCCCGGCTGGGGCGCGGCGCGGTTTTCGCGAAAAGCCTGAACGACCTCGCTGAAGGCGCGACTCGGATTCGCGCAGCGCAGAAAGGTCAAGTCCTCCCGGTGGCGTTCCTCGTCTTCACCGACCACAACCGCACAGGCGCGCGTCTGATTCAAGAGCGCCCGATACTTGGGGTTGCCGAGAAAACTGATTTCGTTCTGACTGGCTTCGGAAAGCGTCGCCGGGCCCTCAACAGAGCGTGTGGCATCGCCATCAACAGTCGCTCCGCAGAGCTCTGCCAGTTCCTCGATAGTGCGGCTGATCATGCGAATGAGGACCCCATCTTGGGCCCTTTCGGCCTCCCTACTGCGCGGCGGGCCGGATCCTGGAAGCGAAGACTGCTAGTGTGTAGCCGCCCGCACCCGCGACTGTCAACCGCTAGACCGCGGCTGTTCCGAGGCACGGCATTATCCGCACCCCTGCGGGGTCCGGCCACGCTTTAGAAGACTCCGATATCGAAGCGGAACGTTTCCTTGTCATCATCCGCGCCGTCCTTGATCGGAAATCCGAAACTCAGGGTCAAGGGCAGGCCCGCGACCAGCGAAAAGCTGAAGCCCACGGAGGCTCTCAACTCACCGAGATCCAGGGAAAAGTCATCGGGGTCCGTGATGCCGGCGTCGGCAAAAAGGGCCGCCGAAAATTGCTCACGCTTTTCGTAGGTGCCGGGCTGGACCGTCGACAGCAGAGGAAAGCGATATTCGACCGTACCGGCCAACAGGGTTTCGCCGCCGATCGGATAGGAGTTTTGGTTGGGACCCACGCCGCGCCGCTCGAAACCGCGCAGGTTCCGGCCGCCCAGGAAAAAGCGCTCCGTGTAGGGCACCCGATCCGAATCGCCATAGGGAAACATCACGCCCAAATTCCAACGGGTGTGCAATCCCGGCCTGGGATCGCCGATGTCCTCGCCGACGGGAATGTGCCAGTCCCAGGAGACTTCGGATTGAACAAACTCGTGATCGCTGCCGAGTCCGCTGTCGTACACGGAGTTGGAGAAGGAGAATCGATAGCCCTCGCGCGGCGCGTAGAGCCGGTCCAATTCACTGCGGCGATAGCCGAACTCAATCCATGCAAAATCGCTCTCGCCCTCTTGCTGGGCCAGCAGCTCGGGTACACCCAGGGGCGTAGCTAGGCCGGGCTCACCGCCGGTGTCCAGATCGTCGACATCCACGCTGCCCGTGTAGAAGCCGGCGTACACCGATGAGTCTTGGTCCAGTTGCCGACCAAACTCAAAGCCGATCTTCTTGCGATCCTCATCGTGCGAACGAAATCCGCGCCGCAAGCGCCGCGAGGCTTCGACGTACAAACTGATGCGATCCAAGTGGCGCCGAAAGATATCCGGCTCGCGGAAGCTGATCGAATAGGTCGAGAATTCCGTGCCGGGGAAGAGTTCGATCTGGAACGACTGCCCGGCACCGTGAAAGGCGTCGCGACTGGCGATCTCCTTGATGACCGTCCAGGGGTTGGCCGAACTCGGCAAATTGGATGCGTCAAAGTTGCGCATTTGCAGCGAGACACCGCCTGAGAAGCCGAAGCCGCTGCCGGCCGTTGCGCGCAAATCAAAGCGCAGCACATTGCCCTCTTCCACCGTGTACACAAGATCCTTCCAAGCCGGGTCGGGTGTATCGCGAAAGCTGTAAACCGGGGGCGGATGGAAAGGATCGAGTTCGTTGGAGAAATAGCCCGTGCGCCTGATGCGCGACAGGGAACGCTCGATCTCAATCAGGTCGGCGACGTCTTCGGGCTTGATGGAAAGCTCGCGGCGCAGGATTCGATCCTGCGTGTAGCGCGTGCCGTCGAACAGGATCTCCCGAATGAAGTGTTGCTGGCCCTGGATGATCCGATAGGTGACGTGCACCTCGCGCTGCTTGACGTCGTAGATAAGTCTGGGGTCGAGGAATTCCCAGCGCTCCCCGCGCGGCAAGCTGCGGTGGGCGATGTAGCCGCGCTCCCCGTAAAGCTCGCGCAACTTGCGTTCGTCGGCGAAGCGCGAGCGGCGCGAGTAACGCTTGCCGGGAATCAATGA
>JAJDES010000464.1 GCA_029259675.1 Planctomycetota bacterium | reverse complement strand
TCCACTTCGAACACGGTACGTCCTCGCGCTAGGCGCCGGGAGTGAGTTCCATTTTCGAAGGAAGCTCCTTCCGTCGCGCTAGATGTTGCCGATTGTCAGCTCTAGGCCCTCGCCGAAGACGATTCGATTCGGATCGATCATCACCGATTGCGTGATCAACGTGAAGCCCACGAAGACCGGATCATTGGGAACGGTGACCGTGTGCACGTTCGGGATACCGGGGCCCAACCACAACTTGTAGGGACCCACGCGAACACCGCCACCGGGCCCCGTGATCAGAAGCTCTCCGAATGGCGTCGGCAATCCACAGGGGTAGCCGGGTCCGATTGGACCAAAGTACCAAGCGGTCAGGGTGCCGGCCGGGGTCATAGCCGCAACGTCAGTGGGATCATCAATCTCCACAGACATTTGATTGCCTATGATCGGGCGATCGCGCAGCACGTCGGATTGCGGGTCGCTGAGGTCGGCAAGCCAAACGCTGAGCGGCAAAACGTGAATGCGATCAATTTTGAAGTTCTTCGAGCGGCCCGAAACCTGCCACGTGTGCACTCCGGGATTTAGGAAGTGCTTCGGAAAGTCATTGGTGCTTTCGTAGCGAGAATTGTAAGTCCAAATCCCGACGCCGGCCGCACCGCCGTTGTGGAAGAGTTTCTCCCAATCGCCCCCGTCCAGGCGCGCCCAACAATCGTTTTCCATACTCGAGTCGGGATCGTCGTGGCGGACGTGCTGACGAATCAAGTAAGTGCCGGGGGTGCTGACCTCGAAACGAAAAGTCAACGTGCCCTGATTGGGGGTCTGGAAGAGATCGGGTCCATTCCAGCGAAAGTAGGAATCTCCTCCGTATCCGCTGACAATGCTTTCCTCAACCCAACCGCCAATGGGTTCCTGGGACTCCATTTCCATCACCACCACATTGCCGGGGTCGGTGAAAGTGAGAGGCAGTGTCGGCTGCGCGACCAGGCTGTTTGGAGGTGCCGGTTGTGTGCAGGGCACAATCACTTCAGCGACGGCAGGTGTTTGCGCGCACGGCAAAGCTGCTAGGGAAAAGAGGGCCAGGAGTGCGGACAGGGTGATTTTCATGATGTGGGGGCGCAAACGAGTAGGAGGCCGGTCAGCAGATAATTTGGCCAAAATACCAACCAATCCATATCCGGTTGAAAACTACAAAGTCGCTTTTTTCTGGTGAATCCGCCCCTGGCGCTCCCAAAACGAAGCAGAGGAATCCCCATCTGATTTCTTCGCCCGCTATCAGAGGGTCTGCGCAAGCGCGCCAACGGGACCTCTTTGAGCCACTTTGAGAACGCCCCCACCCGCACATTTCTCAAACGCCGCAAGCAATTGTGCAGGTCCCAAATTGCCCTCAGAACAGAGTCCCTTCACTCGGCACCAAACCCTAATGCAGGCCAATTCGCGATCACCGACGTACGGATTCCGTCGGTGTCGAAATGCAATGTGTGCCAAATGCTCCAGGTCATTGGATTCACTATCTACAGCGGATTGACTGCACGATAGGCGGCGATGAACTCATCTACTTTTTCCACGATGGGTTGGTAAATCACGTCCATTCGATTTGGGGTGGTAAGGCCGTGAGCAAGCTTACTCCACGTTTCCGACGGCATGGGAGCTGAAAGCATGATTCGGTCGAGGCGGACCTCTTGGACGAGGGACACTTCAACGACGAACAAGAAAATGCCCTGGGAGTGAATCGTGTCCGCCTTCACGATGAGGTTGGCTCGCCCATCCTCCGCACTGGGCCCAACACGCAGAGGTATTTGGGCCTCGTTGAGGCGCTCCTCGACAACCTCTCTGATGCGCGCCTGGGACAGACCCGCGGCAGCGGCGTCCTTTTCAACCGACAAAACATTCAAGTACACACCGCCTAGATCCTGCAACGAATCAACTGAAGAGCGGGGCGCAAATTCGCGCAGAACGATGACCGCAGCGCATCCGGCGAAAACGGCAATGAGGACCATCAACACTTTCATTTGCATAACATTTCCCCTCAATCGAGCGGCACTAGCGCCGAAAAATGGCCAAGTCCTCGGCCAACAAACAGAAAGAGCAATTCGCTCGCTCGTCATGCCATACGCCTAATCGATGTAGATCCAAACTTTGTCGACCACATCGTCACCATCGAAGGTAATGAACAGCCACTCGTTGTCCATGGACTCAGTCTAAACGCTGGACAATGCCGGCGTGCGCTGCAGGGGAAGAGAAATCGAGCTTATCGGATCATATATAGCGGAGTAGCGCCGCCTGGGTCGGATCAGGACGGCTTCCCAGCAGTTTCGCCAACCACTTGGAAGCGCAGCACCTCACTTGCCGGAAGCTACTAGCGGTTCGAGCTCAATCTCCAAGCGTGTCCGCCTCCCGGCTTCGATCTCGACGGACCGCATTTCGGCACTCCAGTAGCCGTGGATGGGAGGAATGTGAAGCGTGTGGTGGCCGGGCTCCACATCGGAAAAACTGACGACGCCACGGCGCAGGCTTGCGGCGCGCGAACCCAGTAGGACTTCCGCCGGCTCATTCCATCCCATCACATTCTGCCAGACTTCCTCTGGAATGGGTTTCGCGCCAACAGTCAAGATGACATCCAGTCCCGCGCTGACCGGCAACTCCAAATCAAGCTTGTTGTCGCCGGCGACAACCTCTCGCTCCCATACCAATTCATGCATGCGGCTATTTCCATCAGCCCGGATTTGGATCTCAATCTTACCGGGGAGCACATAGAAGGAAGCCTGCCCGCTGTCGCTCACATAAGTGGGGTAGCTCCGCTGGCCCTCGGGATCATGCTCAGAACGCCAACTGAATGAACTTGGCAGTGGTCCCCCATGCAACTGAACCTGCACATTGGCGAACGCAGGGGCTTCCCCGAGGTCGATAACGATCGGCTGCGAGTCGTCCGGCGAGACATGAAAGCGAGCCACTTCTCCAAATCCAAACAGATGCGCTTTGTGCTCGCCATGCGTCAAGACCGCCGACCAATCTTTGCCGGTCTGAAACATGGCAGTCCAATCGAGCTCATTGCGATCGAGCGGGTATATCTGCACCGTGGCCCATTCCCGCATGAAGTCTTGCCAGCCATCTTCGAATTGAAATACGCCATGTATGCGCTCACTTTCAATCTCCGGGTCCTGTAACTCTTTCTCCGATTCACGGTCCACGAGCTGAACAACCTGATGTTCACCGGGAGTCAAAACGACGACAGCCGAGTCGAATGATTGAAAAGGCCGCTCCCTGTGGGTGAGATGGACTCGGTAGCGCGTCGGCACCAGGCCTGCAAATGAGTGGCTGCGAAGGCCATCGAGGATGACCACGGTGCTGCGCCCACCGTACGCGCCACCGCCACTGCCCATAAAAAACTGATTCTCGTAGGAAAGTCGCAGGCAGTACTGCTCAGTTTCTGGACCGTCAATATAGATATCCATGTCGCTGCAATAAGGGTGCAGAACCACTGGGTCTCTCAATGGCGGTCCCAACCACTCATCTTCTCCCGAAATAACCATTCCCTCGATTAAAAAGCGTGACCACGCAGTGTCCGGAGCTCTTACCCAATATTCATTTGTCACATCCCACGGAAATATTGAAAAGGGAGACGACACCAACGCCAAACTGGCTTGATCACTATTTCGATCAGCAGACATTTCGAATTGAACGTACGCATCATTAAAAATAGGCGCCGTGACGTTTCTCCACCACCCATTGGGCAATGTGGCTTCATCCCGAGCCTTGGCCCGAATGATCTTGAGGTTTTTTGCGTGTGCGCGTGACAAACCGTTGTGGACTCTAACTAGTACAGCCTCATCAAGCTCACTCGCCAAATCCTCCCCTGTGACGGCAGGGGTTCCGGTGGATTGCAACGATAGCAGCGCCGAAACAATGGCCGCCGAAAATGCAACCATTGCATGCTTCAGTTCGATCCATCCAGAGCTTGAATTTGCATGCCACATTGCGCTTCCTCTCAAATCCGTCTATCAGCCCAAGCCATGATTGTGCTCACATCCGTTCATGGCGCAATGCGCGTAGAGCATGGACTGTTGGGCAAGCCTATCTTCCAATTCGAATCACACAGCTAGCGCTGCACGCGGATGCGAGCGCGCAGGCCATCGTGCTCGAAGGTCAGGCCCGCGTCGATTTGCTGCAGGTCGCCGATGGGCAATGACATGCTGGTAACCTCTTTCGGTGCAGCTGGGTGCCCCACCGCTGTTGAGGACATGGTCTTCCACTCGTCATCCCAGACAAATTCACCACCAGCCAAGCACAGCAGTTCTTCGCGCATGATTCTGCGGTGCACGTCAACGGGGTCTTGATCGGGGAACAAGCGCTTCCATTCGTTCAGAATAAGCAGATTCGCAAAGGTGAAGCGTTGAGCGACCGCTCCAAAGCTGTCATTGTCCAAGGCACTTGCAACGGCAATGCCCTGGCGCGAGACGCTCAGCCCAACGCTTTCACCCAGCCACGGATTGCTTGGGCTCGCGGGCCCCGGCTCGCTACCCGCTGAGCCTTCGCGGCGCGCCTGGAAGCGCTTCATGCTGGCAACCAAAGTCTCTGTGTTGAGCCCAAAAACCAGCGCCTCTTCCAGCGTGGAATAAAGCAAGAACTCGCCGTCGGGGCTGATGCTGTCGGCCGAGATTTTGACGTAGGCATGGCCCTCCTCATCCTCGATGGGAGTCCAGGCGGTTAGACCCGGGGCCGATCCGGTGACAAAGCCTCGCAGCGCGGACATCCAGCTGGCCAATTTGAGCGGACTGCTGGAGCCGATGATCAATGCGAGCGGCAACGCATTGATGTCCAGGGACAACTCTTCAAAGACTTCCTCAAGGTCTTCCGCCTCCTGCACGTAATTCCAAACTTCAGCTTCGTCCGCGAAAAAGGAAAGGCTTCCGGTCATCCACGACAGGAATTTGGAAACTTCGTCGGAAGCAAATCCGGACAGCAGGCCCTGAAGCTCTAGAACTTGGGGCGCATCGGGATCGATGGCCATGGCGAAGTGAAACAGAGTGCCCGGATGCGGATCTCCATCCAGCGGCCCCAATTGAGCGTCGCCCGTCCAGGCCTGCATATCCCGGTAATCGTTGTTGTCGATCAGCGGCATGACCGTCAAATCGCCTTCAACGGCAGTATCGGTAATGGCCACTTGCGCGGCGATCGGATCGAAGCCCGCGCTCCAATTGTTGGCGTAGCCATCGCGCCACTGTCCGTATAGCCGCGCGTCTTCGGCCGAAACCTTCGTCAGTTCCATTTCGACAATGGGCGTCAGATTGCCGATGGATCCGTAGCGCGACGAGTGCACGCCGCCGGCATGCAAGGTAACCACTCCCAGATCGGGCAGCCGCGGATCATCCACTGACAAGACGCGCGCTGACTCGACGCCGCGCACAATCTCCTCCACATGGGCTGCGTGCAGCTCGTAGAGGGCCGCCAAGGCTTGAATGCGATGGGAGGCGGCGATGCGCCACTTGGGACCGCACCAGCGGCGAAGCGTGGCATCCGACACCATCAAGAAGGCGGTCTCTTCGGCCTGGATTACGGATTGTCCCCTGCAGTAACGCTTGCGGAAAAATTGCGTTTCCTCCAGCTGCGCGAGGTTCTCTCCCGCCTGGGCCGCCAGTACCCGCTCAATGGAGGCGCGCGAGTTGGAAAGGATGACAAAGTCGCCCTTGATAACGAAATAGGAAGACACGGCCCCAAAGGCCGAGGCAATCCCCTCAATCCCGTCAACGTTCGAACGCAACAAAGACGCATCATTCGCGGCCGCCTCCACGTGCTGCTTGCGCAGGTGATCCCCTACGGCGCCCGCTTGAAAGCAATTGAGAATCAGCGTGATGTCCGTTCCCGTGCGCATGTACAGGTCGTTGCCCGTAACGGCCACATTCTTGATCAGCGCGGGTCCCAGCAAACGCGTGAGGGCATCCAGGGAGAAAAGCAGCTGTCGCTCGATAGCTTGGCGGCTGCGCACGCTGCTGGAACTGGACTCCATCATCGCGACCAGTACCGAAGCGCGATGTTCAAGCTCATCCACCAGGGCGATGAAGGCCTTCATGCTCGAAGTGATGAGCACGTGCTGATCGCTTGGGATCCACGTCAAAAGAGGATCGAGATCCGCGGGCTGCGAATCTTGAATCACCGCACTCCAGTCGAATTCGCGCACGGTGATGCCCTCGATGTCCTCGATGGCCACATCCGGCTTGGGCTCTTCGTCCTCCGCCCCGGTTGGACGGCGCGGAAAGAGTCGGTCTAGTTGAATGTTCTCCGCAACAGCTCGCCCTCCGGAGAACAGCTCAAAGGTTTCGGTGAGCTCTCGCTCGCGCAGCCTTGCAGCTCGGTCATCGGTCGCCAATTCCAATTCGCCTCCCGCATCGGCTTGATGCCGAAACCACGCACTTCCGGCGGGGCTTAGCTCACGCAACACATCGCGGTTGTGCTTGCGCCGGGCGGCAAGAAAGTCCTCGGCGGCGGAGGCACTGGCGGAACTTGCGCTTAGCTGAAAATCAACTCGCCCAAAGGAACCGGCGCGGTCGGAGTAAACCAGCGTGCCCCCCAAACCCTCCATGGAATCGGAAAGCGCCACCAATCTTGCACCGGGCCGCTCCCCACCAGCTTCACGTTTGGGAATAAATAGGTAACCCTCGGCTCCGCCTTCGAGCACGACCCGATTTTCCACCCGGCCTAGGGAATTCCTGCTGCGCGCATTTGCATTTAATTCGAGCAGTTCCTGCGCTTGGCTGCTAACCGTCCAAGCAACATCCTCAAGCGCCAAACTCCAATAGAGTTCCTGCCCCTGTGGTTGCACCGCCCGGATGCCGGAATGGGTTGCGGGTGCAATGGGAACGGATGAACAAAGCAGACCGCAGAGCAGTAGATGAGCAAGCATGGCGTGTCTTTGGTGGAAGAGCGTGGGGTTTCACTGGCTAGGATCTGGACCCCAGCATAGCAACTAAGAGTCTGGGCTCGGCCGTACCCACCCCAGCTGAATCTTCAATTCGTTTGCAAGCGGCCATAAATACGGCTTATCGGGATCGACAACTTGCATTCCCATTTGCAAGCAGCTGATCGCTCAGGTCAGACAGGAATGGAAGATTCTGGACCTGCACTGCGAATGGGCACAAGAGGCGAGCTCGCGCGGTCCGCATGAAAGCGCTGCGATCGTCGCTTGGCCCGGTCCCATAGGCTTTGACCCTGGGCCCAAACAAACCGCCCAAGGCTTGGGCTGCGGCCGCAATCCTGTAGGGCCGGCGCGGGCGACCGCAGCATCGGCGTTTCACACAGGCCGCAACCTGTCGGCATTGATTAGCGCCCTAGCAGGCGATACGCTCCCGCCCTCGGTCGCGGTGCCTACATTCAAGCTTGCACTTCAGGTCATTCAAAGACCGAGCTCCCCAGAACATAGCCTTGCCCATTGAATAACCTACTTTACGTACTGCCCGGCCTGCTCGCCCTTGGAGTTGCCGCACAATGGATTGGATCGCGGCTGAGGGTGCCCGCGATTGTGTTCTTGCTGGGCACCGGCATTGTTCTCGGACCGGTCACAGGCATCCTCGATCCCCAAGAACTGCTGGGTGACTTGTTGCGACCGGCCGTATCCCTAGCCGTTGGAATTGTGCTCTTTGAAGGCGGCCTGACATTGCGATTGTCAGAAGCGCGCAGGCTCGGCAAACCGCTGATCTTCCTCGCCGTGGGAGGCCTAACCATTGGCTTTGGGCTGACGGCCGTATGCGCCCACATGCTTGCCGGCCTGACGTGGGGCACCTCCGTCGTCTTGGGAGCCATCCTGGTCGTCACCGGGCCAACGGTGATCAAGCCGATGTTGCGACACGCCCGCCTGCACCAAAGGCCGGCACTGCTTTTGAAATGGGAAAGCATTGTCAACGACCCCTTCGGTGCCTTGTTTGCCGTTTTGGCCCTGGAAACGGTCTTCATCTTCGGCCCTTCTCAAGAGCTCGCCAAGTCGCCGATGGGCATGATCGGCCTGGTTCTCGCGGCGGGCCTCCTGGGCGGCATTGCCGCCTACTTGTTGGCCAAGGCCATGGATGGAGGCTTTGTGCCCGAGCACCTCAAAGTGC
>JAJDES010000463.1 GCA_029259675.1 Planctomycetota bacterium | reverse complement strand
CCAATTCGCGACGGGCCAATATCTGTCCGTCGTCAATGGACTTGCGCATCGGGTAACTGAACAGCCCGACTTCGGTTTGCCAGCCCCGGATTTCACCTGAGGCTTCTTTGACGAGGTCGTCGGGCAGTCCATACAACGGGTATTGATAGGGGCCGCGCTGTTCCTTGGCTCCGGGCAGTAGCGGAGTGCAGTAGGCGGTAAAGAGCACGCCTCCACCATTCCCGTTCCACCCGGCGCTCTTGTAAATGGCGAACTCAGATTCGAGCGCGCGTTGAAACTCCTCGGGGCCGGGGGTTTCCAGGAGCAATTCGCGGAAGCGCTCCAAGCTGCGCAGGGCGCGATCGTGATGGATGCCTGCGATAGGAAAGAATTGTTCGGCGTGCTTGCGCCTGGTCCAGGTGATCGAGCGCTGCAAGGCGGGCAGGATCTCGTCCTGGGCGCTCCATTCCGCCCGAAAGTCAGGAATGGATTCCCCCTTCTTGAGGGGTAGCAAGGCTGCCGCACCCGGGGCGAGGGCGGCTCCGTAATCGGGCGTCGATTTGCAGGCGCCGAGGCAGGCCGCAATCAAGAGGACTAAAACTCGCTTCATGGGGCGAGCATATAGTTCCCGCCGAGCGAGTCCCACGAAGCTTTCGCGGCGGAATTCCCAGCGCGCAGAAACGCGGTTCGCCCACCCGTTTAGGAACGAGATTATGGCCCGCTCAGAATGCCCGCGCTCGGAATGGAAAACGGGAGCCGACTGGACTCGGCCGGCCGGCTCCCGTTTTGTGACTTTGGACAGAGGCCCCGAAGAGAGGTCCCGAAGAGAGGACAGTGAATGGGGACGTTGGGGTGGGTTCCCCGGCTCAGGTTACCCGCAGGGCTGCAAGGCGAGCTTCGCGGTCTGCGGCGAAGCGCACCATGCCTTCCCACACACGTTCCACATCGATGTGCCCCTCAGCTTTGATCTCTTCCACATTGCCGCCCGTGCGCCAAGCATCGTCGAAGTCCGGAGTGAGGGCGTACTTCTCGGCCAAGTGATGGGGCAGCCAATCGTGCATGGAGCGCCTTGAGCAATTCGAGATCACGGTCGAGTCGAGCCAGTCCTCGTTGGGCAAGACGCTGTTGCGATACTCTTCGTCCTGAAGCTTGAAGAGCTCGGGAGAGCAGGCCTGGACGAGTTTGATGTTGGGACCTTCGCCGGCGAGCAGTCGCGGCAGGATGCGATACACCGAATCGGTTGAGCTGGTGCCCTGAACGATCATGGTGCCGCCCTTCGGTCGCGAGGGGTCGTGGGGCTTGATCACGTAGGCGCCGCGAGCCGCATCGAGATAGGAGGGAACGCCCAGGGCCAGACGATCGGGAATCTCAACCGACGGTCGCGTCAAGTGCAGGGCAACGATGGAACGTTTCGTGGAAAGGGCTGCGGCGAGCAGCGGCGCCACTTCGTTGTGTTCCCAGGGGTAGAGATTGATCGTATGGCCTTCGGGGAAGAGTTGCGTCACGCTCGGTGCAAAGATCCCGAAGTGCGTGCGACTGTCCTCGGCTGTCTCGGGGCCGGAGTGCCCGGCAACCCAAATCACCTTGCCTACTTTGAGCGGGCAATCCTGTGCGAGTTGACTGAACAGTCGCATCAGGCCGTACTTCAGGTAGGAGAAGGAGCCGTAGGTCGAGCACGCCCCCCAGTAACCCATGTACTCATGCTCGGGATCGGCGGACATGTTGACCGTGGCCATGCCCGCGCACAAACCGGCGTTGGTGAACTCCGTGATTTGTTGCGGCAAGAGACTGCCGGTGGGGTTCGAGTTGCGCTCGTACCAGCCGTAGCCTTTCGTGTCGCCCCAATCCTTGGCGAAGCCGGAGATATTGGTTGAATCGGCCAGGTCGGCCGAGCAAGCCAAGACCAGTGGGCGACCCATGCGCTCTTTGGCGAGTCCGTTAACCCACGAGCCGAATTTTGCGAATCCGGTGCGATTGGGTGCTTTGCTGCCGGGCTTGACGAAGAGTTCTTCCGGCAGGGAATCGAGCTTCAACCAACTGAGGTCATTGCTCATGTTCTCCTTGGTGCGAATCGTGTTGCTCTCGGGAGCTCCGGGAACGGATTCACCCAATTCGATCAAGGTGTCGGCCAAGTAAGTGACCAGCTCCGGGTCCTTGCGCATGACCGAGAAGACCGTTTCGAACCAGCCCTTCGTTTGCTCGCGACTGGTGTCTTCACCTGGGTCATTCGTGTCGCCGAAGCCTTCAAATTGAACGTCGTACTTGGCTTGGAATTCTTCGCGTCCCTTCCAAAACAGCTCGCTGTTGCGCGCGTGGGCTGCGCCGTGGGAAGCGGCATCGAACTTGTGGTAGCCGCGGCCCTTGCGAGTGCGGAACCAAATCATGCCGGGCTTGCCCTCGGTGTCCTCGGCGTGAACGATTTCGAGCAGAGCCTTGGTGATTGCGGCGTAGTCTTCACCGTCTTCCGCGCCGGCGACGCGCCAGCCGTAGGGACGGAACCAATCTTCGGGCGTGCCGGCCATCACCTCTGAGTTGGCGAAGGAGTCGATCCCGTGATCATTCCAATCCATCAGATAGATGAGGTTGTCGAGGCCCAACCCATAGGCAGAGTTTTTGACTTCGTGGTGACAGCCGGCTGAGTGACCGCCCTCACCTTC
The DNA here is from genome assembly GCA_029259675.1 of Planctomycetota bacterium. Lineage (GTDB taxonomy): Bacteria > Planctomycetota > UBA1135 > UBA1135 > JAJDES01. Next base: position 460 of record JAJDES010000463.1, on the reverse strand, counting down.
CATGGCGAATACACGCACATCCTTTGTGTTTGCGTGCTTCAAGGCCATGGCCGCACCCAGGGCGGCCGGTGCGCCGTGGCCGGAGGGGCCCGAGTTGAATTTGAAGAAGAGCGTGTTGCCCTCCATCTCCGCGTGCCCGGGGAGACCGTGTTGGTGACGCAATTGCAGGAGGTGCTCCCACGTCAGCTGGCGATCCTCGGCATTCGGCACGAGGTAGCGCGAGTCGCCGGTTTCCTCGTACTTGATGCGCAGGGCTTCGTTGTAAACCGCGAGCATGGCGTAGATCACCGGGCAGCAGTGTCCCGCAACCAGAATGAAGCGATCACCGAAGGCTAGTTCGGGGCGCCGAATATCCCAGCGCATGCCCGCGCCCAAGGTGTTGGCCACCATCAGGGGGACTTTGGAGCGCGAACCCCCGGGGTGCCCGCTTTGACGCAAATTCAGCATCAAGTCCAGGCAT
>JAJDES010000462.1 GCA_029259675.1 Planctomycetota bacterium | reverse complement strand
GTTCGCATTCTCCATTGCCTAGGTTGACCCGAAAGTCCCGATGCAGCGAATCAAATTGGAGCGGGTGGTATCCGAGGAAGAAGCGCTTGATCACTTCGCCCAAATAACCCAGGGCCACATAGAAATCCTCGTGCCCGTAGTGGGCGAAGTGTTTCATGATATGCCAAAGGATGGGTTGCCCCCCGACTTCGACCATGGGCTTGGGCTTGGCGCGAGTCTCCTCCTGGAGCCTGGTTCCGCGTCCTCCGGCCAAAATGACGACTTTCATAGTGCGCTTTGTTTTTGCGTGGAAGGCGAGTGGAGATGGCGCCGATTGAAATCGAACAGAGCAGCGAGGGCTGTGCGCAAGGCCAACTACCCGCAGGGGTCGCGCTCGAGCTTGTGATCGCTGATTTGGGACTCTTGCCCAGCCGTCATGGTCCAGGGGACTCGGCTCGAATTCAAGCGCGCAGATCAAAGAGAGATGACTGAGCGCGTAAGGGGGGCCACCGCGCGCGGATGCCTTCCATGGGCGACCGGTTGAATTCGCCGGCATCTGCGGACGGCGGCGGTGTCCAGGGCCGGCCAATGCGTTCACGGCCGCAGGCGCGGCATATTGGGAATTCGGCCGCTAACTACGCTTCGAATCGACGGGAATCGGCGAGTCCAAGCGCTGGAGCCAAGGGCGCAGCACGGGCCTTGACGCTAAGAAGCGCCGCCTCGGTGGAGCGAGGGACCGTTTGGAAGTCTAAACTTCCTCAGCTTGATTTTGCGTGCCCACGCTGCAGGGAGGCCTGCTGCCCCCGATTTCGCAATCGACTATGGTTCAATTCTCGATCGTCATTCCCACGCTCAATCGCTGTGAGCTGCTCGGCAAGGCCCTGCGCTCGGCAATCGAGCAAGAAGGACCGACACACGAGGTTGTCGTCAGCAACAACAGCTCAACGGACGGAACAGAGCAGCTGCTGGGGGCCGAAGCTTCGCCCGCTTTGCGAGTTGTGAAGACGGAGCGCCAGCTGTCGATGGTGGACCACTTCGAGTTTGCTTTGGGCCACGCACACGGAGACTGGATCCTGTTCTTGTGCGATGACGACGCGCTCGTGCCGGGCGCCTTGGCGCACTTAAGCCAGGTCATTGAAAATCGCCCCGACGCAGAGATCTTGCGCTTTCGCAAGGCCACCTATTGCTACGACGACGGTGGGGAAGAGCGCGGGAATTTCATTCGCTATCGCCGGGCGCATGCCAATCGAGTGCGCGAAGTGGACACCGAATCCATGCTGAGGGGGGTGCTGAGCAAATTTCAAAGCTCGATGCCGCGCTATCTAAACTGCGCGGTCAAGCGCAGCTTAGTTGAGGGCATTCGCGCCAAGCACGGCCGTGCCTTTGGCGAATGGGCGCCGGATGCATCGGGCGGAATCCTGCTGCTTTCCGAGCGTCCGGTCATGCTGGAGTTGGGCCGCATCATGATGTTGTGGGGCAAGAACTTGCAGTCCTACGGACCGGGTGCACTGATCAATCCGCAGCACTACTTGGGCTTCTTGAAGCAATTTGCCTGCTTCGAAGGGGGCTTCAGTCACACCCCATATCCTGAATTGATCACGGTGACCAACGGTACGCTGGACACCATCGAGCGCACACGACTGAAATTGGGCGAGCGCGAGCGCAGTATGGAGATGGACCTGGTGCCTTACCTGAAGGGAATGATCGAGGATGCCGAGCGCTATGTCTCCCACGGTCACGACTCCTACCGCGATGCCATTCAAGTTCTGCGCAAGGACCTAAACGGAAGAATGAAGAAGTCGCAGCGCTGGCGCGAGTGGCGCAAGGGCATCCAAAAGCGAATCAAGAAATTCGCTCGCAGCAAAGTGCAAGGCTTGCAAAAAGAGCTCATCATCGAGAGCCCCTGGGGCGGCCACGACTTCCATGACATTTACCAAGCCGCACAGGTCTTCGCGAAAGTTTCCGATATCTAATTTCTCGCCGAAGCTCAGCTTCGAACCAAGGCCCGGTTCGCGATTACCTCAACGTCAGCTTTCGTTCCAACCTTTTCGAGACTCGCGAGTGATTTGCCGCGGATCAGCTATTCATGCGCATCGTTAGTTTATTGCCTTCCGCCACCGAGATTGTATGTGCTGTTGGCAAGCAAGCGGACTTGGTGGGGGTCTCGCACGAGTGCGATTTTCCGGCGGCGGTCGTGGGCACGCGCGTATTGACTGGCAGTCGCGTCGAGGTGTCGGGCGGTTCCGGTTCCATTGATCGCGATGTACGCGAGCTTCTAAAGTCAGCTCTCGCCGTATACGACATCGATGTGGATGCGCTGCGTGAAGTCCAGCCGGACGTAATTGTGACCCAGGACCTTTGCGATGTTTGCGCCGTGTCCTTAACGGACGTTGAGCGGGCTCTGAAGAGCTTGGAATTGGAGTCGGTTCGAATTGTCAATTTGCACCCGATGGAACTGGCCGACATTTGGGCCGATATCGCGCGTGTGGGGGATGCGCTTGACGCAAGTTCGAAGGCCTCCATCTTTGTGAAAGAGTCGCAAGCTCGGTTGAGCCTTTTGAGCGAGCGTTGTCGCGTGGCTCGAGGCGTAAGGCCGAAACCCAATGTGCTCACGATTGAATGGATCGAGCCCGTGATGGTGGGTGGGATGTGGATGCCGGAGTTGATTGCAGGCGTCGACGGTCACCCCTTGGTTTGCAAAGCGCGTCAGCACGCTCCAACGCTATCGAGGTCTGAGTTGCAGGCCTTGGATCCGGCGCCCGACGTCGTATTGATCAAGCCCTGCGGATTCAAGCTGGAGCGAACGAAGCAGGAAAGTCAGCTGTTGACTGAATTGCTACAAGCCATGCCCTGGCCCGCCGTTCGCAATGGGCAGGTCTGGCTGGCGGACGGCAATGCCTTCTTCAATCGCCCTGGGCCGCGCATTGTGGAATCGTGCGAGATTCTGGCCGCCTGCGTGTGGCCCGATGAGCTTGGGGATTACGCCGAAAAGCACGAGGGCGCATTCGAGCGGCTGTTCTAAAGCAAAGCGTCGGTTTGGGCGCTATGAATCTCCTGCGAGCCGATGAAGTGGACTGGGCGTTATTCGAAGACTAGGTCTCTGTTGAGCGCGCAAGCTGTGGCGCTGCTATATTCGAGCATGCGATTTGCAACGTGGAATCAGCGCGTCGACGCCGGCCGGTCATTGGTTAGCGGCCCTCTTTGCGGCGTTGCCTTGGCGCTGGTCGGTTGCGGCGGTAAGGCCGAATGGGACATCCACGCATCTGGCCCGCAGCATGTGATTTTGATCTCAGTAGATACCTTGCGCGCGGATCACTTGGGCTGCTACGGCAACGAGTGGGTCGAAAGCCCGGTCATGGACGCATTGGCTGCCCAAGGAGTGCTTTTTGAGAATTGCGCCAGCACAGCTTCAACGACCCTAGCTTCGCACACGTCGATCATGACGGGCACCTATCCCCACAGACACGGTGCTCCGCGCAACGGCTTCCTTGTTGATGCTGGCAACCTGATGCTGGCCGAGGTGCTCGGCCAAGCGGGATTTTTTAGTGCGGGATTCGTGGGAGCCATTCCGCTGGATGCGAGCGTGGGCTTTCCCCAGGGTTTCCGCGTGTACGACGCTCCGGATTTAGAACAAGTGCATCGCTCTGCCGATGAAGTGAATCGTCAGGTCTTTTCCTGGCTTGAGGATTGGCAGAGCGCTCAAGGGGATGCGGAAAATCTCAGTCGTCTGTTTCTATTTGTGCACTACTACGATGTGCACGCGCCGTACAACCAACCGGACCCTTTTTCGGGGATGTATCGGGGCGAACACCCTGTAAGCGACAAAGACCGCAAGTCAGCGCGCAACTTGCTGATTCTGCGCGATTGGATGGAAGGCGTTGAAGAACAGGCCGCCAAGGGAGGGCCCTCATTGCCCGCAGCCATGAAGAAGCTGGAGCTTGCCAGCTCTTCGGATCCCGAAATGGCGTTTCTGTTGAGTCCGGCAGGAAGTGACGAACTCCAAGCGAGCTTTGCCCGCGCGGAATTAGCTGCCGCTGAAATTGCCCGCGATTACGCCGCCGGAGTCAGCTTCTGTGACAATCGCATCGGTCAGTTGTTAGAGGCTTTGGAAGCGGCGGGAATCCTGAATCAGGCACTCGTTGTGCTGACCGCCGACCACGGTGAGATTTTGGTCGGTCGCAAGGAGTACTTTTCCCATGGCAAAACGGTGTACCAGGAAGAGGTGCATGTGCCGTTGATTATGCGTTTGCCGAATGCGACAGGGGTCACGCCCGGCGGTGGTCGGCGTGTACCTGCGGTGGTTTCGGGAGTCGACATCGCACCCACAATTTTGGATGTTTTGGGTCTGGAGCAAGTGCCGGGCGTGCAAGGTCGGAGCTTGTTGGCGGCTTTGAACGGCGCCGAACTCGAAGCGCGCGCCGCTTTCTCGGAAGCCACAAAACCGCGCTTTCCCATCGATCCCAAAGTGGTGGATTGGCCCAACAACGCCAATTATCAGAGCGTGCGCTTCGGGGACCTGAAGTTACTTGTGAAGTCGATGAACAGCACCCGCGCCCTATATGATTTGGGCCGGGATCCCGGTGAGCTTGAAGATCTATTCGAAGAATCCACCGGGCAAAAAGCACTGGAAGCCCATGAGCTCGAATCCCTATTGGAAGCTTGGCGCAGTGAGGCCGATTTTCCTTCGATTCGAGAGGTGCAGACCGAGGGGCTGTCGATCGGTTTGGAAGCGCTCGGCTACGTGGATGAAGACTGATGCAACGAGCTATTGCACGCGGCAAGTTCCAATGAATTCAGTCTTGCGCAATGGATCAGCGCACGGGTGCGGCGGCCGCTTCCAAGCGAGAGTTCTTGGGTGAACTCAGCGAAGGGTGTGCGGAGCCCAATGCTTGCTTGGGCGGATAGACTCCCATGGCTTGGAACGGCAGCGGAGCCAACGTCGCGGGGTGAGCCGTTTGGGGGCACATGTCTTTGCAGTAGCCCTCCAGTTGCAGCAACCACGTGCGTTCGGCCGGGGCCGGCTGTGCCTCGAGTGGGAAGCGCAATTGAATTTCTTCGCCGCGTCCGAAAACCGCGAAGCGGTCGTCGAAAGCGTTGATCAACTCCAAAGCGGGGCCGAACTCTGTGTAGACGCCTGCGAGGGTTTTGAAGTCGCTACTGTGATTGCGATTGGAGTAATCGAACAGGCGCGGGTGCTTCCCGTCCGGCGAATACTCACGGGGGAATCCGAGCCAGGCGACTTCGGCCTGCTCAGCTTGCAAGTACTCGATTTCAAATCCGACTGTCGATTCGGATATGTCTGCGGCCAAGAAGGCTTGGTCCAGATAGACCTCCAAGTTCGAGCGCAAGCGGAAGTTCACGCTATCGCCGCGCACCAATTGCTCCCAGTGGGGTGAAAGGTCCAGGGTCATCATGCGCGGCTTGCCGGCCGGGTAACCGAACTGGGCCATGACCGGAGTCCACTCCCCATGGTTTTGCAATTCCTGCTCCTGACCTACATCGGTGCGCGCTTCCAGGGTCCACGGTTCCATGGCGATGCCCTCTTGCCAAGCTGCGTAGTTGAGGCGCGAGTAGGGATACTCAACCCAACCCCAGACATACAAGTGGACGGGCTGCTGGTCCGCAACGGCTCGTCGCAAATCCGGCGTAAGCTCGAATTCAAATTCGGTGCTCCATTGGGAAGCAAAGCCCAAAAGCCGTCTGTGCAAGGCGAACGGCCCGGCTGCTTCCCTGTCGATTTGCAACAGGCGCGAGCGGTCGTCGCGTAACATTGCCGGTGCGGATGGGCCCTCTGCAATCGCTCGGTAGCGTTCGCGCTCGAAAGCTTGCATGGCCGCCGGAAGCTCTTGGCTCACGGCCCGCTTTGGGAACACGCGCTCGGCCGTCCGAATAAGAAGCGGTCTGCCGCTGGCGGCGGGAGCGCTGGTGGCGAAGCGCTCCTCGGGCCAGACCTGGGTTCCCTGCGGATGATTGACGGAAAGCAGTTGGGCCCGATCGAGGAATGTCGCCTCCTCCATCGGTTCGGCCAGGCGAATTTCATAGGCGCCGTTGCGGGGCGTTAGCCGGCTTCCCAAGGCCACGGTTTCGTTGGCGTCGGGAGTGCCGAATTGCCCGGGCTGGACTAAATAGCCCAGGCCACCGCCGCCGAGGCAATCGGTGATGTAGCTGAAGGCCGCGCCGGTCCAGGCGAAAACAAGCGGACAGGATGAGGCGGTTTCCTGGTGTTGTTCGATGCGATGCAACCTGCCACCGGCAAGGTCGAGCTCATTTTGGGCAACGCCGTCGGCCCAAAGAATGCGCACTCGTCCGGCGCGCTCTTCGCCCGCGATGACAGCGTGAACTTGGGCCGGTGCAGCGCCGGCGAAGCCACCGCCCAGGCCGGAGTAGCCGACCCAGCGGGTAAAGCCGGCGGTGATCTCCACGCGCGCTCCGATGCCGAGCGACAGTGCGCGGGCTGAACCTCCCTCACTGACGCCCTGGGGCAGAATGGAGATCCAATCTCCATCGCGCGAGGCCGTATCGCTCTGGTTCTCGTACAGCAACGGGCTCGCACCATTGCGCAGGACGCACAGGTCCATATCGCCATCGCCCTCAAGATCAAAAAGTACGTGTCCGCGCAGGTTGGGCTGCGGCTCCGTCCACAGCCCCAAAGCGGAAGCCCCATTCTTTGGGGTTTTATCCGTTGCTTCTGTCCGCGCGGATTCCTGGGAGCTTGCTTCCCGCGCGCCGGCAAGGGACCACTCTCCATTCGAGTCGCGAATAAGAATTTGCGGAGTTTCGCTGACCAGCAAGCAATCGAGGTCTCCGTCTCGATCGGCATCGAAGACCGAGGCGCCCAGTCCTCCCAATTGGGCCGCCATGCTTTCGAATCCGTGGTCGCGCACAAATCCGCCCTGGCGCCCCGCCAGCAGCAAGCGCGTGGAGTTGGGTGAGCTGCAGAGCCAATCGCAAAGTCCGTCGGCATTGAGGTCGGCGACTGCAATCGAAGCGATGGGTTCGGTACCCGCAACCGAGAAGTCTGTGGGTGCGAAGCCCCACAGGCGATCGTTGATCCAGGCCGCGGGCCGGGGGGTGCCCGTAATCAAGTCGAGGTCGCCGTCGCCGTCCATATCGGCGGTGAGCACGGACAGTAGGGGGCCGCCGACCTTCGGCACGCCCGCGGCCGGCATGCGCTCCAGTGCTTCGCCGGCCCAGCGGTAGAGCGCCAAACCCGACTGTCGGCCCAGGGCCAAATCCAAATCTCCGTCTTGATCCAAATCAGCTATGGCCGCCGAGTAGGTTGGCTCATTGGCATCACCGGGGCCCTCGAATTCGAAGTCAAAGGGCCCATCGAAGTCTTCGAAGTCGCGCGTTGCCAGGCGATCGGTGGAAGCGCGGCCCAGGAAAAGGTCGAGGGCCGCATCGCCGTCGAAATCGGCAACCGATAGGCAGATGGTTTCGGCCGAATCGGAATCAAAGCCCAATTCGGAAGAGGCATCGCGCAGCTGCCCATCTTGGCCCAATAGCGCAAACAAGTCGGGACCGCTGCCGCTGTTAGCCAGTATCAGATCCTGCTCGCCGTCGTAATTCAGATCGCAGGTGACGACCCCGCCGGATACCTGTTCCGCTTGGCCACCGGCCTGGACCCAATTTTTAAAATCTCCTGTGCCGGAGCCCCCGTGAAGCACGGTGTCCACTCGCTCGGCGGGCAATTCGGCAAAGCGCAAGTCGAGCGGTTGCGTGTTCCATGCGGGGCGCGGCAAGTCGAAGTCTTGGATAACTTCTGCGTAGGGGCCCATCTTGCCGTAGCTGATGACTCGCTCTTGGCCCAAGCCGTTGCTTTTGAGTTCTTCAAAGCGCGCCCAGGCCTTTTCACTTGCTTGTGTTTGATCGAGCTGACCGAGGACGGCCGACATTTCGGACCACGCCGGCAGCAACAACGGATTGGATTGCGTGGCTCGCTCCAACGCCGCCAGGGCCAGTTCCAATTGTCCGGCGTCGCGCTGCAACATGGCGCTGCGCGTGAGGGCGTCGGCGTCGCCCGGGGCGCTTTCGAGCACCACTTGATAGCGGGCTAAGGCGGATTCGGGCAAACCGGCTCTGGTCTCCAAAATTCCCAAGCTGAAATTGGCCCAGGGATTGTCGGGGGCGGACTTGAGGGCTTCGATCAGGATCTGCATCGCCGCTTCCTCGCCGTTGGAGCTATTGAGCGTGGCGATGCCGAGGTTGATGCGTGCGGTCGTCCAATTCGGGGCGATGGAGAGCACTTGCTGCCAAGTCTCGATGGCGGCTTCGAAATCCAGGGCCTCAACGAAGCTCACTCCGCGCGTCGCCAGGCGCCAGACCTGTTCCAATTGCTCTTCGGCCACCAGCTGCTCAGCGGCACTCGGATGCGAATTTTTGTCCGCGGTTAGCGGATTCGATGGGTCCCCCGGGGGCGTGGTGGAGT
>JAJDES010000461.1 GCA_029259675.1 Planctomycetota bacterium | reverse complement strand
TGGGTCGATCCTGCCACGCGGACTTGGGTTCTGCCATACTCGCTCACCGGAGGGGGGCCTAGGACAATGGAAAGCAGCCAAGATGCAATTCGCGGACCGGGCGGCGCGCGCGACCTGAATGAGTTGCGCGCAGCTCTCATTGAGGGGCGGGCGACGGTGGCGGGAGTGCTTTCGGGCACATCGGCCGACGGCATCGATGTGGTTTTGGCTCGCTTTCCCGGTGGGGGCGCCAAAGCGCAAACCGAAGCCTTCGAAACGCTTCCCTTTCCCGCGGATTTGAGTGAGCGGGTGCGCGCAGTCCTCGACGGTGCCCAATTGGCTCTCGGCGCCTGTGCGGAATTGAACCGCGACCTCGGCGTGGCCTTTGGAGCTGCAGCGAAAAGCGTGGCCCAAAATTGCGGTCTCGCGCTCGATCTAATCGGCAGTCACGGCCAAACCGTTTATCACCACGACGGACGCAACAGTCCGGCCACCCTGCAGCTCGGGGACGGGGACTTTGTGGCAGCCGCTTCGGGCGCCTTTGTGGCCAGCGATTTTCGCCAGGCCGACATTGCAGCGGGCGGGGAGGGAGCTCCGATCGCCGCCTTGGTCGACGGAGACCTGTTCGAATTCAGCGTTCAGCCGCTCTGGATCCTGAACCTGGGCGGAATGGCCAACCTCACCCATTTATATACGCGCAGCGAAGTTGAAGCCCCGGCAAGCGAAGCGCCCTTCGCCTGGGACACGGGACCCTGCGGCAGTCTCTTGGACGGCCTGGCGCGCAGGCTTTTCGATCAACGTTTTGATTCCAGCGGCTCGCTTGCAGCCCAAGGGAAAGTTCAAGTGCAGCTTTTGGAACGCTGGTTGAGCCACCCCTTCTTCGCCCAAAGCCCACCGAAGAGCACCGGGCGCGACACCTTCGGCGAAGCTTGGATCGACGAATTGCTAGAGGGCTCGGGTCAAGCCAACGGCCAGGATCTCCTGCGCACGGCCGTCGCCTGCGTTGCGCAAAGTGTCGCCCGGGACATTCGGCGCGCAGAAACGAGCGGCGCCGGTACCTTGCCCAAGGGCCGGCTCTTGCTGTGCGGCGGCGGCATCCACAACCAAACCCTGCGCTCGGACCTCGAATCAGCCTGCGGACGAAAGGCGGAGAGCACGGACTCGTGCGGGGTCGATCCCGATGCCCGCGAGGCGCTCGCCTTCGCCATGCTCGCCCGCCGCTGCGCTTTGGGGCAGCCCTCGACCCGGCCCGGGGCCACCGGCGCCCAGGCCGGCAGTGTGTTGGGCAAGTTGAGCCATCCGCCGCAGACCTAGGTGCGCAGCTCGCTCCGCTGTTGCTGAGCCAAAACCGGGCTTACCCCTGGCTTTCCCTGGGCAAGTAGGCCCCCAAACGGCTCGAAAGTAGCAATTTTCGACTCCTTCGCGTTGCGCCCGTAGCCTTGCCGCGCGAAGGGGATAGGGGAGGGGTCCACGGATCTAGGGGGCCTGGGAAGAAGGCCTAGCTTGACCCCTCGCCAACCCCCGCTATGATCCCGCAAACCCCGTTCCGGTAAGAGCTTTGGGCAAAATCGTTGGTCTTGCCCCGCAGCTCCGGAACGCGTCTGCACCTATCCATCCCCCTTGCGCCCACTGCGGTCCGATGTCGCCCGCAGTCAGAGGAGTTCGGTATGAGCCTTGTTCGTCGTTTTTGCGCCCCGGCACCCTCACGATTCGTTAGCGGTTGCCTCGCTGCTCTGCTCCTGACGATCCCCATGTCGAACACGGCCGCGGCCGATTCGATCCAGGACAACTTTGACCGCGCCGTCGAGTTGCTGCGCGGGGGCAACAATGCCGAAGCCCTGGACATGCTGCGCCAGGTGTTGGCTGAGGATCCGAGTAATGAACGCGCCTACGATCTGTGGCTATCCACGGAAGAGCGGGTTTGGGTCGACATGCTCGTTGAGGAAGGTGAGATCGCGCTCATCGCCCAACGCTTGATGTCCCTGGCCGAAATGCGCGTCGAAACCCGTCGCAACGACGAGGACGCCATTCGCGGCTTGCTGGACGAAATTTACTCCGGCGACAGCGGTGCGCGCCGCAGGGCCATCGTCACCCTCAGTGCACAACACGGCGAGTACGCAGTGCCCTACATGCTTCCGGCCCTGGCCGATGAAGTCGACGACGACCGCCGCGTCAACGCCATGCAAGCCTTGACCGTTATGTCGGAGCGCGTGGTGCTGCCCTTGGTCGAAGCCTTGGACAGCTCGAACGCTTACCAGCGTCGCCAAATTTGTTTCACGCTCGGACACATCGGTGACAAGCGCGCCCACGGCATGCTCGCCTGGGTTGCCAGTTCCGATCCCGACGGCAGCGTACAAGACGCCGCTCGCTTCGGTTTGGAGAAGCTCGGCGGAAGCGCTTCCCAGGACGCCGCCCGCGCCGCCTTCTTGGCCGCCGGTGACGCCTACCGCGCGCGTGCCGAAAGCGTGCTCGGCCCGGACATGGCCAGTGCCGTTGTTTGGAGTTGGAGCGGAGGAGCGCTAGAAGCGCGCGAAGTTCCCGGTTGGCTCTACGCCGAAGAGATGGCAGCCAACTCCTATTACCGCGCCTTGGCCGCCGGTGCGGAAGATGCCGCAGCCGGAATCGCTTCGGCCCGCGCCGCCCAATTGAGCGCCCAAATGTCGCGCCAGTGGGCCGAACTTGACGGTGATGATTCGGTGCAAGCCGGCTTGCTCGAAATCGTTGCTTCCGGACAAGCTGCACTCAACAACGCACTTTCACGCGCTCTGGCCAGCCAGGACGACGCGGCCGCCTGGGGCCTTTGCTACGCCATGGGCGCCTGCGCTACCAAGCCCAGCGACGCACTCAAGCGCGCTCTCGATGCGCGCGCTCCGGTTTCCGGTCAAGCCGCATTGGCCCTGGGCAAGATTGCACTGCGCACCGGCAAAGCCGCCTCGGCCGCAACGGCCGCCGAGCTGGCCGAGTCCGCCGGACGCGAGGTCAACAAGATCGTCGGTCTTGCCGATTCCGACGCGACGCGCAGCGCCGCACTGATCAGTGCCTTGGAAGC
>JAJDES010000047.1 GCA_029259675.1 Planctomycetota bacterium | reverse complement strand
GAAGTGCAATACCCCGGCGGATCGGTGAGCTTGACGTACCCGCTTGGGCTGAGTTTGAATCCCGGCGAAGAAGCTGAGTTCACGGTGGTTTTCCAGCCCGCGGAGGAAGCCCTGCACGCGTCGAGCCTGATCTTTACCGGCAACACGGAGGACTTGGTCGTTCCCTTGGGCGGACTGGGGGGCCACGAGGGTCACCCTTACTTGCACGTGGTCATGGACGTGCCCGCCTTGGTCATTGACTACGACGCCGATGGCTCCGAGCTGGTGACCCTCGACGGGTTGCAATCCCACACGCATGAGCCGGGACACGTCCTGACGGATTTTGATTGGAGCGAAGGCATTGCGAGTCTCGGCTCGGGTCCCCAGATCCAATCCAGTTTCCCGCTTGGCATGCACACGGTTTCGCTGACGATTTCCGATGACAACGTGCCCCAGGAAGTTTTGGGGTCCAGTTTGCCGCTCGAAGTGATCGCGGCCACCAATGTCCCCGGTGTGCTTGTGCGTTATTACGATGCTGCCGGCGGCTCGCCGTCGGCTTTGCTCGACGCACCTCCGGCCCAGGCGGACTTTGCCGAGACGATCGCGACCTATCAAATCACCAACACGGGAACCGCGGGCAATTCGCCGTTCACCGAGGATGTGATGGTGAGCATGATCGGAGACTTGGATCTGCCCTCAGCGGGCAACTACGACCTGCGCACGCCGGGAGGAATCGACACGCGCTTGTTTGTCGATCAAGTTTTGATCACCAACGGCGCGCCCATAGCCCTGAGTGCCGGGCCCCATGAAATCGAGGCGCGCTTTGCGGTCCATAGTCTGGCCGACTTGCCCGTACAGGTTTTCATCTCGCTCAACGGAGGGGTGCAATTCTTGCCTCCGGCGCAATTCTTGACCCACGATCGCAGTGGGCTGCTACCGGTCATCAACAGCATGCCCGGCATCGGAACGATCCTGGGCGGAAATCAAATTGTGATCGCCGGGCTCGGATTCTTCCCCACCGGATCGGTAACCGTGCACTGGGGTGCCCAGGACTTGACTGCTGTCGATTTTCTTTCCGAAGGGCCGGATGAATTGCGCTTCCTCTCACCCTCGGGGCAAGGGACGATCGCGGTAACGGTGGAGACACCGTTGGGCGAAAGCAATGCGCGCAGCTTCACGTACTCCGCTGGTGGACCGGTGCCGGTGAACTTTACGGAGGTGACTTCAGTTCCCATGCCGGTGCCGACGGCCGGAGCGTGGGGACCCGACGGGCGTTTCTACGTTGCTCAATTGTCCGGCAAGGTGCGCGCCCTGTCCTTCGATGAGGACTACAACCTGCTCCAGACAACCATTTACAACGGAGTCTCCGGTCTCAGCAACCACGAGATTCTAGGTGTGGCTTTCAATCCCCACGAGGGCACGAGTCCGATACGGATCTACGTGGCCCATGCGGAGCTTTTCGCCAACGGCGGGTCTTCGTTCAGCGGACCGTCGGATTACACCGGAGCCGTGAGCATTCTCGAGGGTCCCAATTTCAATGCGCCGATTCCGTTGATCACCAATCTGCCGGCGTCCAATCACGATCACGCCGTGAATGGAATGGTGTTCGACAACAACGGTGATCTGTTGATATCCGTCGGCAGCAATACCAATGCGGGGGTGATTCATCCCAACATCGGCGATTTGCCAGAGTCGCCGCTCAGCGCAGCCATATTGAAGGCGCAGGTCTCGAAGCCCTACTTCTACGGCATTATCGATTACTTGGAGATTGCGAACGGTCTGGTCAACAATGACCAAGTCTTCGGAGACCAAGTAGAGGTGGCGCCGGGTATCCACGTGTGGCCCTATGCGGTTGGATTGCGCAACGCCTTCGATTTGCTGTACAGCACGGATCAAAGGCTTTACGCCACGGACAACGGACCCAATTTCGGCTTCGGCGCGACGTCCACCGGGCCCGCCAGCCAATCCGGCGATCCGCAGACGCCCGATGAATTGATCTTGGTGCGTCACGGAGCCTACTACGGCCACCCCAACCGCACCCGCGGGCTGGAGCACGCGCGCGAGAACGTGTACTACAACACGAAAACCGCCAGCGTTCCCGGCGTATTCACGCAGTGCTTGAGCGAGCTGTCCTCATCCACGGATGGCATTGACGAATACCGCGCGCACACTTTCGGCGATGCCATGATGGGCGAGCTGTTGGTTCAAAAATGGGGCGGTGAAATCTCGCGCTTCGAGCTCGACGCAAGCGGCGAGAGCGTGACGGACTTGGGCACCTTGATTTGGACCGGGGGTCTCAACCTGCGCACGGGACCTGGTGGGGCGATCCTATTCATGAGCTACGCCTCCGGTCGCGTCGGCGTCTTGGTTCCCGACGATGTCGCTGCAATCGCGTTGACCGCCTACGACATTTTTCCATGGCGCGCTCCAGCCAGCGGCGGACGAGTGTTCACCATCGGCGGTGAGTTCTTCGGCAACACCGGCAACACGCAGGTTCACTTTGACGGTGTGCCGGCCAGCATCTTGAGCGTGTCCCCGCGTCGAATCATCGGAACCGTTCCGCCCAAGGGCGGAGCGGGCGAGTACACGGTCGATGTGACTGTGACTGTGAATGCTGAAGTGCGAGTGATGGCGGACGCCTTCACCTACCTCGAACCTGCCGGATTGCATCCGGGCCAATGGGAATCTGCAGCCGATATGCCGCTGGCCCTGGGCGAAGTTGCCTGCGGAGTCATCGACGGCGAGCTTTACCTTGTGGGCCAAGGCTCGACCAAAACTTTGACGCTCGATTTGGAGAACGGGAGTTGGGACGAGGATCAAGCTGTGCCACGTACTTTGGTGGGGCACCATCACGCAGCTGAGGTTGTGGACGGGAAGCTGTACCTGGTGGGCGGTTTGGGCGGCAACTCGGAAGGGCGCGTTCAAATTTACGATCCGATCGGCAATCAATGGTCGCTCGGCAGCGACTTGCCCTGGGCCGGAGGATCCGTACAAACAGCCGTAATTGACGGATTGATTTACGCTGCGGGTGGCATCGTCGGGTCCACGACGGTTGATGAGTGCGCTGTCTATGATCCGCAATTGGATACATGGACTCCCCTGGCGAGTATGCCCACCGGCCAGGGGCGCAATCACGGCGCCGCGGGCAGCGATGGGGAGCGACTGTTCATCTTCGGCGGTCGCGGTGTCGGCAGCGGTGCCGGCAACCAAGTCGCCGACGGCTTCGACACGGTTTTGATTTACGACCCGCAAACGGACCTTTGGGAGTCGAGCTTGGATCCGGGTTCGACCCTTGCTGTCCTGCCCCAGAAGCGCGGCGGCATGGGGCGCGCCCTATTCCATCAGGGGGAATTTTACGTCTTTGGCGGTGAGACCCTTACGGGCGCGGGTGCGACCCCTGCGGGCGTTTATGACCGCGTGGATGTGTACGACCCGATCGCGAACAGCTGGCGGCTCGACGAGGCTATAACGACCGCACGCCACGGCATTTTCCCCGTCGAATACTACGGAGCGATCCTTTTGGCCGGCGGCGGCGAACAGGCTGCCTTTTCCCAAAGCGACCTGGTTGAGATCTTCAGGCGTCCCTAGGCGCCCCTAGGCGCCGCTTGCGGAGGCGGCGCAGGTAGCAACGGGCACAAGAGGGGCTGTGCTGTCGAGCAACAGGGGGCTGCGCCCGAACTTCGCGCTACCACGCTCGATGCGCGTTTCGCAGGCGGCGGTACGCTGTTCCCGGCTTGATGCACCGATGCAGTCTTTCAACGACCGATTGCGCGATGGAAGGCCCGGGAGAGCTCCCAACTGTGCTTTTTGGGCTCAGATTGAATTAGAGATCTGGAATCAAGGGATCGCTAACCCGTCGGGCAGCGTCTGATTTACGATAGTCCCGGTCGGAACTGCGTGAATCGGAGCCGCACAACTTCGGAGGAGTCTCTCGCTCCAAGGGCGGCTTTCCAGCCTGCATAGGTTGCTTCTCGCGCTTGTCCGACTAGCACGGGGAGTGTGTCTAGCCATCT
>JAJDES010000460.1 GCA_029259675.1 Planctomycetota bacterium | reverse complement strand
CGCTGATTGTGGTCGCCGTTACGACGTCGAGCCAACCGTCCAAGTCGATATCCACCAGAGTGACATCGCGGTCATTGGTGTGCGTTAGAAATCCCTGATCTCCGACTACATCTGAAGCTGTGGCGAAGGCTGCTGTTTGATCCTCGAGCACTCCGTAATTGTTGATCATCAGCAAGTTGGGAAACTTGCCGGCACTGGTGAAGGGTTGCTTGCGCACCACCACCAAATCTTCCCAACCGTCGCGATCCAAATCGCCCCAAGCAAAGTCAATCTCGGCGGCTACATTTGAGATGAGAAAGTCATCCAGATTCTTCAGAGTCGGATCTAGCGTGAACTCAAGCCAAGCATTTCCCAGCTGTGCAGAGACAGTGCTTGATCCCCAAATACCGAATGCAATTGCAAAGACGACACACCGCAAGCGAGCAATAGTTCCCATGCATGCTTCTCCTAATGGAACGGTTGGCCTATCCAAGACCCCCTTGTAGCAGGAAATTCTCGATAGCGGCAAGCGCGCAAGCCCAGCATGCATTGTTGCAACTGTGTTTGATGACCCTGGAGGGGGGCGATTGCATGAATACTCTAGGAAGGGGGCCTCAAGCTCGGAGTCATCGGGGGCCAAGCGGGCTGGGCCGTGCGGGCCTAGGCCCGCGAGCACGGAGCGCGAGGGTTGGTAGGGAGCCCCGTTGGGGGAATGGGCATGGGCCCAATTGATGGGGCCCGGCGCGGACACGATTCAATCGCGTGGGCCCTCCAAACTGGGAGTAACAGGGATTGGGTTGATGTGCGCGCAGTCACAAGAGTAGCTGTGGGGCGTACGCGCGCGTTCACAGGAGGCGCATCCATCGCATGCGCGGCACTCAATCGGTAACTTGATTGCACGACAACGCTCCTTGGAAGGGGTAACGGCCCTCGGGTACACACGTGAGAGCTCTTCGTAATGGTGCAGGAACGAATGGGACACATCCGAATGAGAAGAATGGCGAATTTGAATGGGATGGCGCTCGTGACCCTGGGGCTATTCGCCGTGGCTTGTCGCGGTGGCAGCCAAGAGAAAGCGGGCTCGGACGGTGCGGATTTTTCGGTTGAGGCTTCAGCGAAGTCTGGAGCCGCATCGGAATCCAATCCGATATCGAAACCTGGAGCGGAACTCGCGTCCGCAATGACCTGGGCAGGTGATGATTGGGTCAGCATGCCGGCTTCGCTCGATAAGCCGACCGCAGAGGAAGCAACCGGCCGCGCCGTTTTTGCCGGCGGCTGCTTTTGGTGCATCGAAACGCCCTTTGAAAAAGTGCCCGGTGTGCGCGATGCCGTTTCAGGCTACACCGGCGGCCATGTGGATAATCCCAGCTACGGCGAAGTGGGTCTGGGCACGACGGGTCATACCGAAGCTGTGGAAGTGCATTACGACCCTACGCGGATCAGCTACTCGCAATTGCTGGACGTCTTCTGGCGACAGTTTGATCCCACAGATGCTTCGGGTTCCTTTGTCGATCGCGGTACCCAATATCGGCCCGGCATCTTTTACAGCAACGAGGAACAGAGGCGCTTGGCGCAAGGCTCATCCGACGCTTTGCAAGCTAGTGGCCGCTTCCCGCGACCTTTGGCAACGGAAATTACGGCGCTCGAAAAGTTTTGGCCTGCTGAGGATTATCATCAGGATTACTACAAGAAGAAGCCAGATCACTACTACAAGTATCGCAATGCTTCGGGGCGCGACAGATTCATCGATAGCTATTGGGGCGACGAACGCGAAATTGAATGGCCCGCGGTGAAGAAATTTGTAAAGCCGCCCGTCGATGAACTAAAGCAGCGCTTGTCGCCGTTGCAGTTTGAAGTAACCCAAGCGGAGGGAACCGAGCGTGCCTTCGGCAATGCCTTCCACGACAACAAGAAAGCCGGCATTTACGTCGACATCGTTTCCGGCGAACCGCTTTTTAGTTCGCTGGATAAATTCGATTCGCGAACCGGCTGGCCGAGTTTCACCAAGCCCATCGCTAAGGGGAGTTTGAAGTCAAACAAGGATTATCACCTTGGTTATGCGCGCGACGAAGTGCGCAGCATGCACGCCGATTCACACCTGGGGCATGTCTTTCCCGATGGGCCGAAACCGACCGGTTTGCGCTACTGCATCAATTCCGCTGCCCTGCGCTTTGTTCCCAAGGATGCCTTGGCTAGCGAAGGCTACGGGGAATTCCTCGCTGACTTTCAGGGCAAAGGCAGCAACTGATTGCCGCTGCACGATTTGGTGCCAAGCCCACAGCCGGGTTGACGCCTAGCTCACGCAGTACCGGCGCGACGTCAAGCGCAGGACACAAGCACATCCCTTTCTTAGCAGACCACTGATTGGCCGTCGGGAGCGATGATCTAGCCCCACCAGCGCTCGCCCCACAGGGCGAGGTTGAGCATGGGCCAAGCGCATTGCCAATAGGCTTCGGGGCTTGCCGCAAGTTCTTTGCGCAACCCTTTGTCAAAAAATTCTCGAGCGAAGCCAGATCGTTCCAAGACGGGGGTGACTTCGTCCATCCAGCTTTGGAAGGGCAGTGGGAAGGAATGCTTGGGCCTGGTTTCTATCGACGTTGCAATGCGTTCGCGCCAGGCCCGGCGCAGGACTAGCTTGCCGCGCACGGCGCAAAGCGTGGCCGTTCCGCCTTGGGAGTCCTTTTCCTCCGGGCGAAATTTGGTCGCCATCGGCAGGCTTTCTGCAAACTGCAAAACGCGAGTGTCCGCAAAGGGTGTGCGCCCCTCTACAGAAGCCAGCATGGAGGAGGAGTCGAGGCGCTGGAGCAATCCGGTCAGGTTGTTGTGACGCAGGAAGCGTAGGTGGGGCTCCAATTCCGAAGCGCCTTCGCCGGCCTCGGATTCGCAGCGTGCGTACAAACGAGCGTAGTGCTCATTGAGAAACGAATCCCCGTCGAGCTGATTCCAAATGCTTGGATTCAAGAGCTTCGACTTGGTGGCCGGTGCAATCCATGCGGAAGCACCTAGGTGATAGGCACCACCGTGCGAGCTACCGTGCTCAGCCATGTGATCCGCCACCGCTTGCATGCTCAGTTCGTATCCGCCGAAGAGCTCATCAGCTCCCTCTCCGCTGATCGTGACGACGCGACCCTTATCGCGCAGATCGCGGCAAACGGCGTGGATCGCAACTTCGTTGGGTGTACTTAGGGGTTGGCCCAGTTCCCCGACCATCCAGGCCCAGTCACGCCGGAAGCGGTCGCCGCCCAAGCGAACTTCGCTGTGCACACTGCCGATGGATTGCGCGACTTCACGGGCAAAGTTGAAGTCTTCGCCGGCATCACTTTGGTCGTCTCCACCCGCGCACCAGGTGTGGAGGTCGCCCAATTCCGTTTGAGCCAGATTGCAAAGGATGGTGCTGTCGAGGCCGCCGCTGAGCAGGGCACTGATGGGGACATCCGAAGTCAGGTGACTGCGAACCGAATCTTCCATGACGGCTCGCGCTTCGGCGCAGGCACTTTCCATGTCGGTCCACTGTTCCGAGGCGGCCGTGGCGCGGTGGAAACGGCTTGATTGAAAGTCGCCGCTGCGCGCGTCAAAACAAAGCTGCTGTCCCGGCTCCAAACTGCGAACGCCTTTAAATAGGGTCCGAGAGCCGAGCACGGTGCGCAGGGTGGTCAAGTAAGAACTGGCGAGGGCCAGATCGGGCTCGGGAGAGATTCTGGGGTGAGCGAGAATGGCCGGAATCTCACTGGCAAAGACGATCTCCTCGGAACTCTGGTGATAGTAGAGCGGTTTGATGCCCAGGGGATCGCGAGCCAAATGCAGGCATTGTTCCAAGCGGTCATAGATCGCGATGGCGAACATGCCGCGGAATTTGGCGAAGGCCGCCGGACCCCATGCAGCAAAGGCCCAAAGAACCGTTTCGGTATCGCAACTGCCGCGGAAGCCCCCGGGCACGAGCGCCTTCGATTCCAACTCGAGGCGCAGTTCGATGTCGTTGTAGAGCTCGCCGTTATAGACAACTTCATAGCGACCGTCGGGGGTGGCCATGGGCTGCGCCCCTGCGACCGAGAGCTCGCGCACGGCGAGCCTGCGATGGGCCAGGATCCAATTCTCCTGACGTTTGAGCCCGGCTTGGTCGGGCCCGCGGCGGAGCATGCGGTCGCGCATCTCCAGTATCTGATTTTCAGTCAGTTGAGGCTGCTCGCCCGCCTTCGCCACAATTCCCAGGATGCCGCACATGACAAGGCTATCGTGGCTTGCGCTCTCCAATCTCAATTCAAAAGGCAGAGCCGACGCGGGTTTCCCCCTGGCAAGTCCGGCAATCGAAAATCGATCGAGTTGACGGGGATTGCTTCGCTTGAAAACCCCGGCGATTGCGTAGGGAAAGACTTTCTGAAAAGGCGCTTTCTTACGCGCCAGGGCCCCCTAATTCGGCTAGCGCGTATTGCTAGCGAGCGCGCAGCGTGACGGTTATTGCGACTTCCTTGTCGTCGCGTTTCACTTTCAAAATCACGACGTCTCCCGGAGCGTGTGCTTTGAGTTCATCGCTGTAGGTCCTGAGGCTATCCAGTTCGACGCCGTCCATGGACAAGAGGATGTCTCCAGCCAAGAGGCCGGCAGCCGCAGCCGCTGAATTCGGCGTGATGGCACTGGCGCGCACACCGGGTCCGGTGAACTCAAAATCGGGCATCGTGCCCAAGCTGACACGTCTTTGACCCGAGGAGGGGGCTTTCTGTTCGCCCTCCGCCGCGTTGTTACCCAGGGTTGAACTGAGCGGTTCAGGTCGTGAGGACAAGTACAGGAGCATCTCCTTCAGAAACGTGGCGACCTGGATCATGCCGCCGCTGTCGACGCGATCGGCTGTGTCCGAGGGGCGGTGGTAATCGCCGTGCAGCCCACTGAAGAGTTGCACGGCGGGAATGCCGGCGCGTTGGAAGTTGACTTGATCACTGCCGCCGGGATCGTCAGCAATGCAGGTCGACTGGATGCCCGTAACGAAGCCGATGCCCATGGCGATGTGCATCCATTCGCTGGCGCTGCCACTGCCGAAGACGGTGATGGGCTTGCCCTCCAGGCGACCGACCGAGTCGAGATTGACCATGGCGAAGATTTGCTCGGCTGGAAAGGGCTCGGAGAGGCGCAGGAATTCCCGCGACCCCTTGAGGTCCCACTCTTCACCGCTGAAAGCGACAAAGACCAGGCTGCGGTCGGGCTCGAGGGTTTGCACGAGATTGCGCGCCACTTCAATCAGGACGGCCACGCCCGAAGCGTTGTCATCCGCACCGGGGTGCCGTTGGCCTTCCATTCCCGCGCGCGCATCGGGCCATCCGAAACCGAGGTGGTCGTAGTGGGCGGAGACGACGACCGATTGATCTTTCATGTCCGCGTTGCGACCGCGCAGGATCCCGATCACATTGGCCATGCGAACTTCTTCGCCGTCCGGTCCTTCGGCCGCCTGCCAACTTTGGATGAAGCTGCGGTCGGAGCCACCGGGCTCCAGGCCGGCCGCGGCGAAGGCCTGGGCAATGTGAGCTTCGGCTAACTTGATGCCGTCAGTCGCCAAGCCGCGCCCCTGCATCTTTTCCGAACTCAATTCCCGTACGTGCTGCATCAGAGCCTCTGGATCAAAGCTGGGTGCAAGTTCAGCGAGGGGCATGCGCTCGGGTCGGGTGCCAGGGGCTTGATTGCTGCCGCTGCCGTCCTCGGTGGGTGCCGTCCAGACCATCGGCGAGGAAGCTGCGCTCCACTGGCCCTTGGCGTGAATGGTCGGCTCCGCACCCTTGAATTCCAAAAATGAGTACTTGCCGTAGTGGGGAAGTTTGCGACCCAATCCCGGAAGTGCTGCTGCGTTTCCACTGCCAACCCAGGCAATGCTTCGATCGGGATTTCGGGGGTTTCTAACGACAAAGGAGAAGCAATCTTCGCCAATGGGCGCACCTTGCACACCGCGCCTCTTCAATGCGGGTGACATGAATTGGGCCCAGTTGTTGTTGCGACCCAGAATCCAAAGATCTCGATCGTCGGGCAAGTCAGCAAATTCGCGTGAATCGACAACGACGATTGAGTCATCATCCGCTTGCCAGCCCTTGGCCAATGCGAGCCAGCCAGCCGCGAGCGGATCTTCAGCGGGGTGTGGGACAATAATCGTGACATCCTCAGAGCCGAGTACGCTGGCCAATGTGGGCGGGATCTCGTCGCGATGTAAGTGTCTGAATAGATCGAACTCCGGATCGACGTCCACACGCAAAATTGTGGGCACATTCGAGAGCTCCACACTTTGCTTCGAGGATTGCATGGATACGTGAATCCACTCCGCCTCGTCACGACCCTCACGGGTTACGGCGAGGGGTACATCGAGGGCATAGGCTGGATCTCTTTGGTTTTGCTGAAGCTCGACGCGTATGGACTCCGCGCCCGGTTCGACCTCCATCTGTAAGTTGGGCGCACCGGTGCGGTCGACCCATTGGGAAAAGAAGGCCTCGAGGTTCTGATCGGAGGCTTGGGCGAAGCTGTCGCGCAGATCGCTGAAGGACGCGCGCTTGAAACGGAATTGCCGATAGAAACTGCGCAAACCCGAAGCGAAGGCTTCATCGCCAAGCTTGAGGCGCAGCATGTGCCACAGCATGAGCGACTTGCCGTAGCCGACTGCCTGGGTTGCGGAGGAGTGCCGTGAGCGAAATTCATTGAGCGGGAAGTCGCTCTCGGCGCCGACATAACTGCGGTAGCTGTTGAGGGCATCGCGCCTGTACTCATGACCCAAACCGCGGCCTTCCTTGATCAGATGATCGGCCAAATAGGCCGTGAGTCCTTCGCACCAGTTACCGCTGTCGTAGTCAACATAGACGCCGTTGCCCCACCAATTGTGCAGGATCTCGTGCGGATAGGACGAGTGCAGGATGAACGGCAAGCGGATGACGGCCGGACCCAGCAGAGTGAAGGACGGCATGCCGTAGCCGGTTTCCCAAAAGTTCTCAACTAGGGCGAACTTGGCAAAGGGGTAGGGCCCGATCAGTTGCCGGTACATATCGATGTATTGGGCCGTTACTTCCAGGTACTTACCTGCGAGTCCCGGATCGTCTTCGCGAAGAAAGGCGTAGGCGGTTACGGCGCCGGAAGCGGAGCTGTATTCATGGAAGCGGGCTGCGATTAAGTAGACCTCTTCCATGGGGTGCTCGCACTCCCAACGTACGCGGCGCCGCTGCTTGCCTTCCGGTCCGGTGATTTCGTGCAGGCTGCGCTTGCCTTGACTAACAACATCCCAGTCCGTGGGTAAATTCACTTCGAGTTCGAAGGTGACCATTGTGGAATCGAAGCTGGGCAGCCACCAACTGCTCCCGCTGAGCACGGCTCCCTCTTCCGAAATGATCCCCGCCGAAGTTCCAAAGGAGCGCGCGTATTCGCGACCCTCGCCTTCAACTTCGTTGTGAATCTTGCCTTCGAACTTGATCAGCAGGTTGCGCTCCTGCTGCAAAGCTTGCCCGTCACGGCGCGTGATGACCCAGTTGCGCAGGGGCAGGGCAGAAACCATTTCACCTGAACCCGTGGCTGGGCTTCGGCCTTCGGGTGCCGCCTGCAGGAGCAAGTCCTCCGCCGCAAGCTGCGGTGTCAGTTCGGCGTTCAAGCGAAATCGAACTTCGTTTGCCTCCTGCGGCCAAGCGCTGATCTCGTCCATGGCCACCAAGCTGTGCAGCTGCGGGTCGAGCTCCAGACGGATTTTGTGATGCACCGGAGTCGTTTGCGCCAGGCCGGGAGCCGCGAGGGACGTAGCGAGGAGCGCGCGCCAAAGGCGCATTCGGAGAGTTCGAAGCATGGCGATAAGACGGGCGGGGGCGTCGAGCGTGGTGATGCTCGGGCGCGAAGCGCGGCCGAGGGGTTTCAAAGCGAGGCGATGCCGTACGGGCGCTGCGGCTGCCCATGGGCTGGGGGAAGGGGCCAAGAGGATAGGTTGTGGCGGCTCCTGGGCCCAAGAATCACCTCGGACGCCTTCCAAGTGGAACCTTTGGGCACCTGGAACCGTCGCAGAGCGAGTTGAAAGCCCCCCCGGCAGCAGAGCCCTCCGGTAGCAATCACGGAATTGCCGCGGGGCTGCGACTCAGAACCGCCTCTCTGCTCCGTTAGCCTCCAGTCCAAAATCCTCGCAGCGGCCCCGGGCCGCTGTTTCGATTCAGGTGCCCCGTGCAAGGGTTCGAATGCGATCCAAATCTTGCCCGGCGCGCTTGCCCTCCAGCACAGCCACCCGACCCTATGGATTTTCCCTTCTGTCCCCTTCGGCCCGCCGCTCCCTCACATTCAGCTCACCCCGCACTCGCGCGCAGCGGGCGGGGCTCATCGAAGTTGAGCAAGCTAGCGCTGGCCGCCCTCGGTGTTTGCAGTCTCACGGCGTTCCCCGCCAACGCGGGCGGCAGCAATACCGACTACGTGGTGGACAGCATCGAGGTGAACCAGGGCTTCAGCAACGGCAGCACGCCGCTGACGGCGGGCCGGGCGACGTTCATTCGCGCCGTGATCAAGGTGACCGGCCCGAAGCAGCCGGTCGATGGGATTTTGCGCGTCTACGTTGGAGGGAACGAACTGGCGGGCTCACCGTTTTTCTCCGACAACGGTCCGGTGCAGGCCAAGAACTCACCCAATTTGGAGAATGAGGATCACAGCCTGAATTTCATTGTGCTGCCGCCCTTTTCCAACCAAGTGGAGTTTGTGGTTGAGATCAACCCGCCCGGACCCAATGCGGCTCCGGAAAGCAACAGCAGCAACAACTCGTTGTCGTCCGGCATCCTCAACTTTCCGCGCCTGAGCAAGCCCGAATTGGCCTATGTGCCCATCGATTACCGGCCCAGTGGCGGTGGCCCGAATTTGCCCGACGCCAATTTGATTGAGCCGGGTGTTGGTGACGGATTCATCCACGGAATTTATCCCGTGCACGATTGGGATTACCACCGCTCGGATGCTCCCAGCAAACTGTGGACGTCCAGCTTGAGCGGCACGGGCTCGAGTCTTTTGAATTCACTCAACTCGGACCTTCAACAAATGAGTCCGAAGCCTGACTTCATCTACGGTTGGGTACCGGGCGGCTTGAATTACAACGGCCAAGCCAATCTCGGTGGCGATGCGGGCATGGGCAACACGCAAACCTTCCGGTTTCAGCGCACCTTTGCACACGAACTCGGACACAACTTCGGTTTGGGGCATTCGGGCAATTCGATCAATCAAATCGGTATTGACGTCGAGCGCCATCTGCTGGTCACCGAAAACCTGGGACGCATCAAGGATCCGGGTCTCTTCGACATCATGGTGGCCGGACAATTGACGCCTTCCGCTTGGGTGAGCAACGCTTCCTACAGCTTCTTCTACAACCACCCGGTCTTCGATCAGGGCTTCAATCCCACTCCGCCGCCGGGCAGTGCTCCCGATACAGCCGATCACTCGACCGAGGAGTTGGAGCAGCCGGTGCTGTTCTTGGCGGGCCTTTGGAATCACAAAAGTGGCGAGTTGGAAGCTACCCACAGCTACCACTTGCCCAGCGGCCGCGCGTCGGAGGCGGGCACGGGCTCCGAGGGAGACCTCCTATTGCGCGCCTTCGGCAGCGACGGCTTGCTGCGCGAGTTGCCCTTTGCCGCTCGCAACAGCTCCGATTGCGGCACGGGCGCCGCAGAACTGAATACCGATTCGAATCAAGCCACCCAGTCCGTCAGCGGTTTCAGTGTCGCGCTGGCCACGAAAGATTGGGGCCGGCGCGTGAATCGGGTCACCCTTACTGACCCCATGCGCCCCGACGCGTCCCAACTCGAGTGGGTGCGCTCGGCACATGCGCCCGAGGTGAGTTTGCAGCTCGCCTCCGCCGGAGCGAGTTCGCCGAACATTTTGCGAGCCAGTTGGGAATTGAGCGATGCCGATGGTGATGCGCTTCAGGTCTACTTGCGCTACAGCCCCGACGGAGTGCGCTTTATTCCGCTTTCTCTGGCGCCCGAGGCGACGAGTGTGGATCTGGATCTAAGTGCGTACCCCGCGGGCAAGCTCGGCAGCGCCTTCTTGGAACTGATCTCAAGCGACGGTCTCAACACCACGGTGCAGCGCTCATCCGCCATCGCCACCCAATTCCTTGGTGGTGGCAATGCACCCTGGGCCTACATCATGACTCCCGACGACACCCTGCGTTACGAGTTGGGTGCGAATGTGATTTTGCACTGCGCGGCCTGGGACCTTGAGGACAACGGGCTCAACGGAAATTCGCTCGAGTGGAGTTCGAATATTGACGGAATCATCGGAACGGGTCGCCTGACGACGGTCAACAACCTCTCGGCGGGTACCCACGTCATCAGCCTGACGGCCACGGACTCGGATGACATGGTCAGCGTCGACTCGGTGGTGATTTCCATTCAAGCGCGCGACCTGCCGGCCACGACCCCTGTCATTTGCCAAACGGACCTTGGCTTTGGCGGTCCGGGAGCCTCGGAGCTCACGATCTGCGGCGGCGACTTGTCCACCGGCAGCAGTTTTGATGTGGAGCTGAGCGGTGCACTACCCTCAACCTTGGCTTGGATCCTGGGCGGCACGGCGAACAATCCAACGCCTCTGATCGGCGGCACGGTTGTGCCCGTACCCACGCCGGTGATCATTTCCGTCATGACCAATGCCGGCGGCGGCTTTCAGTTCTCCGGCATCGAAGGTGGAGGCGGACCCGTGTCCTTCTACTTCCAAGTGCTTTACGTCGATTCGAACGAAGTGGACGGCTTCGGCCTGTCCAACTGCGTGCGGGCGGATTTCTTGCCGTAGCCATCGAATCGGTGCGCGTCGCCGCCATGGATGACGCGTAGGGAAGGTACCCATTGCTGCGCGCTTTCGGCCCCCGGGCTGCGAGCGCGCAGTTGCGTATCGGGCAGCGGCAAGCTTCACGCGCGTCGCAGAATTCGGCGTGCGGCGATCGAGGTCGCCTCACCAAGCAACACGAGTCCGGCGCCGAATAGGATGTAGAGGAGCATGTCGTCGTAGCGTTGCCGCGCGCGGGCGTCTTCAATCCAGTAGCCCAGGGAAACCACGCCGAGCATGCCCAGTACCGTGGCTTCTCGCACGCAGGTCTCGTAGCGATAAAAAACGTACAACAGGAATCGGCTGAGCGCCGCGGGCCGTACGCCGCACCAGGCAAGGGCTCCTCTGCCGGCGCCCAACATGCGTAAGCTGCGCAGGCTTTGGGGCTCCAAATTTTCAATCGTCTCGCTGCCGAGTCGGCCGAGGATTCCTCCGTTGTGGATGGCCAAGGCCAAAACCAAGGGCCATACGCCAACGCCGAAAATGGCCAGGAACAAGTAGGCCAAGATGAATTCGGGCATGGCGCGCATGAGCACACAAAGGCTGCGCGCGCAGGCGGAAATTCCTTCGCTGACACTGGGGAATCTGCGAACGCCGGTACTTGGGTTCCTATCTGCGCGCCATTCGTAGGGAGCGCGGTGCATGAGGCAGCGCGAAGCGAGCGGAGCCAATAGAAGCGCCAAGCCGGTTGCCAGTGCGGTCGAAAGGATTCCAATCCCGAGCGTTATTGCGCTGGCCTCGCGCCCGCCGCGATTCCAAATCGAGCTCATCCAAGCCCAAAGACCTTGCAGGCTGAATCCGTTTTCTCGCAACGGAAACGGCATGGCGTCGCGGACCAGGAAACGTCGCAGATTCTCTGCCCGTCGCGGGCTGAAGAGGTCACCGACTTCGATGAGACCTGAACTGAGCGTGGCGACCAGGCACAGAGCCATGGCCAGGGCACTGACGCGCAACCAGCGCCCGATGGGGCGTGTGCGCCGCAGGTGGCGAATCTGTTGCCAACGCTCGTCGCCAGTCATCTTGTCATCCTTTTGCGCAGGCTCGAACTCCACGCTTCCAGGAGCAGGATGGTGGCGATCAATACATAGATATACGTCCAGACTTCGCGATAGCGCAGGCTTTCAAAAGCGAGTTTGAGATCGTGACCCAAAGTCGCGTATCCAAAGAAGCCCAGTACCGCAGAGGAGCGCAGGGCGCACTCGAAGCGATAGAAACTGTAGGCAGTCATGTCCGCAGCAACCCTCGGCACGATGCCGAAGAGGAAACTCAGCAGGGAGCCGGCGCCGAGTCCGCGCAGGGCCGACGCGGATTGGGGCGGGCATTCTTCGAATTGCTCAGCGAAGACCTTGGCTAGGGTTCCGACTTGGGGGATCGAAAGGGCGACGATGGCCGCAGTGGAACTGATGCCCATGGCCGCCATGAATAGCACCGCCCACAGGAGTTCGTGCACGGAGCGCATGAGAGCGATGGCTCCGCGCGTTGCCAGTGCTAGCCAAGCGCCGTAGCCGGCAGATGCCGGGCCGAGGGCGCTCGCCATTCTGGCCAGGGAGCGTGACGGCCAAAGGCCGGGCGTGGCCAGCGCACCGAGCAATAACCCCGCCGGTAGGGCGAGGGCCATGGAGGCGATGGCGTAGCCCAAAGTTCGCAGCCAGACCGTTCCCACATGCGTGGCGAAGGGAGTGCTTCCAACCGGCGGCTCCGACTGATGATCGAGCGCGGGCCTTAGGGCACTGAGCCCGAACTTG
Organism: Planctomycetota bacterium; assembly: GCA_029259675.1. Lineage (GTDB taxonomy): Bacteria > Planctomycetota > UBA1135 > UBA1135 > JAJDES01. The sequence goes on along the minus strand of JAJDES010000460.1, from coordinate 422 downwards.
CGCGCAAGGTGCAGGCCTTCGGCACTCGGCCAAAGTTCACGCCACTGCAATCCCAGTCCAATCCAAGCCAATGCGGCCAGGATCAGTAAGCCCAGGGCGATCGACCCGCGACGCCCCAAAGGACCGGGAACCTCAGCCGGGTTCACGGGCGTCCTCCAGTCGATAAAAAGCTTCAAATTCGCCGTCCTCGACTTCCTTGGTGGGGCGATCGAGCACCACCTGGCCGCGGCGCAAGCCGATGGTGCGATCAAAAAATTCCCGCACCAGTGGTAGGTCGTGCAGGCTGGCAATCAGCGTCAAGTTCGCGGCCCGCGCGGAATTGCAGAGCTGTTCAATCAGATTGCGCGAGCGTGCGGGATCGACGGAGGCCACGGGTTCATCGGCGAGCAGCGCACGGGGATCTTGAAATAGGGCCCGGGCCA
>JAJDES010000459.1 GCA_029259675.1 Planctomycetota bacterium | reverse complement strand
GTGGCGCAGCGGCAGGGCGATTTGAATGGCGAGGAATAGCGCCATACCGCAAAGGATGAAGCGCTTGTGAACTTGGCTTTGGGGGCGAAGTTGTTGCAGCGTTCGCTTGGTCTGCGCACCCGCTCGCTTACCCCGTGCGAGCAGGGAACGCGGCCAGTCCGGCTCGAAGTAGATGGTTGTTGCCGCAATCATCAGCCAGGGAAAGATTCCAATGCCGAAGAGGGCGCAGTTGGTCAGGTGAAAGGCAACCAACATCAAGAACATCGGAAGCCGCGTGTGTCGATATAGGAGCAGCGGCCAGGCCAAGAAATCCAGCAACAATCCGCCGTAACTGAATAGGAGTGGTGCAACGGGTTGGCGGATCAAGGGGCCGAAGAAGCTCACTTCGCTGCGGCCTTCAAACCATGAGCGGAGTGGTTCGCCGTGCAACCAATCGAAGTTCAGCTTGGCGATGCCGGCGAACATGTACACCAAACCCAATTGGGTGCGAACCAGCGTCAGCGCCCAGCGCGGAATGGGGCGGCTGAATCCGCGCCGCCGTGCCGACAGGCTACCCGCTGCATCCGCGGGGATGGCGCAGAAGAGGGCGCCCAGGATGATCACCAGATAAAAGTGATTGAGGTAGCGAGCTTGTTCCAACAGGAATACATAGGAAAAGCAAAGTGTGAACAAGGTCGCTGAAAGCCGGTAGCAAATGCCCAGCGCGAGCCCCAACGCGCTTACCCCAAGTACCCCGAAATGCAAGTACATGCCCCAGGCCGGCCAGGGCTTGATCCAATGAAAGCCCGGGTATGTGAAGTGGAATTTGGGCGCGATGAAATATTCGTCGATCCACCCAGCGGAAAAGTAAATGACGGCTTCCGCCGCGAGGATTAAGCCGAAGGCTGCTCGAAAAAAAGCCAACGAGGCAGCGTCGGTGGGATCGAAGAGCCGTTGCGACCAACTGCCCCCGGACTTTGGGACGTTTGAGCTGTTGTCCATCACAGGTGCCGAGCGCGAATCCGCAGTGGCTGGTCGCTCAAGTGCATAGCTGTACTTTGAGAGAATCGGACCCCTCGAATCAACCTTTCAAGGCCAAGTGATTTCCTAGCACTCGTTTCGAGCGGATGGATCCGGTCGGTTCATCCAAGGCTGCTGCGCTACTCACACTCCCGCTCGCATAGATTGTTTTCGATTTCCAGGAGTTCTCCGAAGGGGGCGAAGTGGAAGCGCTGACCGCGGCCCGTTAGGAAAGCGCCGTCCTTGCCTTGTTGAGCGAACTGTACGGCTACGCCATCAGCATCCATGCTGGTTTCAAGGTGCACCAGGCTTCCCGTTCCCGGCGCAGGTGCCAAGAGGTCGCGGTTGGCGTTGCGGATCTGCACGGCCAATTGCTCGTAGTCGTGTGCTTCGAGTTCTACCAAGCCGGTAAGTTCGAAGGCGGAGATGCCGCCGATCGCAGTCACCTTTGCCACCGGATGATCACCATCTCGCTCGGCGGGAACGAGCTCAAACAAATTTAGGCGGAAGGGGTCCGCCGGATTGTTCGGTTCCAAGACCGGTCCGATGTGAATGATGAAACCGCCGTCATCGTCATCATGGTGACAGTCGTCATCATCGTAGAAGTCACAATCGTCGTCGTCATTGCGTCGGTGACAACTAGATCCCGCCAGCAAGCCGGACCCGGCCAACACCACCAGGATCAACCCGGCGCTGCGCATGAGGGAGTAGAGGCTTTGGTTTCTTGTCGAAGTCATAGGATTCAGGCCGCTGGGCCCCGTCTCCCGGGCTTCGAAAATCGAGACTGCGCCGTCCCCTTAGTTGAAAACCAAGTTGAAACTGCGGCCGCTTGGCGGCGTGGCGGAGAAGTCCCAGAAGCCCAGCAGGGGGGTCTGTGTGAAGTTCGTATCGAAGGGGAAGTTCTGAGGGGCGGGCATCACATATTCCACATTGACTGTGATATCCGCGCCGAACTGCAGACCCTTGAGTTGGAAGGGGACACGGACTTCGCCATCCACATTCGAAACTCCAATTAAAAAGGGCCCCGGTACCACAGGCTCCTCGGATGCGATTGTGAAGCTGTTTGGGGTAGGTGAGGTCAGTTGGGTGCTTGGCACGCCATTCACTAGGACTCGCGTAACCAAGGCGATACCGCCCGCTGGCGGAAAGGGCGGCCCCGCAACTTTGGATTGGATTCGCGCCACGAGATCTCCACGCATGCTGTTGGGTGTCTTGGAGATATTCTCGAAATCCAAATCGACCACGGTGAGTTGGTCCTCAACGCGATTGGTGAAGGGCGGGGTCAAAATCTCCGGCAAGTCCACGACCTTGGTGTTGCCGGTTTGATCGCGCACAGTCAGCTTGCCCTGGTACACGATGTCTACCTTGCCTTCAGTAGAGGGCAGGAGTCCGGTCACCAATGTGCTGTGGAGGCGTTGCAGTACGGCGTCTCCGCGGGGCAACGGCTCAAAGGCTGCCGGCTGATTCGGCAAGGGAGTCGGGACTCCGTCAATCACGCTGCTGCCCTCAAGCACGATGGACCAAGTGGCGGGCTCATCGGTTTCAAAGCTGAAGCGGGCGACGCGGGAGGTTGTCCAATCGAGACGCAATTTGCGGACGTTCGGAGCGTCTGCATCGCTGGGGAGCGAAGCTTCATTGAGCGGATCGCTGCCCGCTTTCAATTCGGGGCCGTCGTAGTGTCCATCGTTGTCACTATCGCGTCGAAGCGGATCCGTGCCGGCGATGAGTTCGGCTCCGTTGACGAGTCCGTCGTCGTCATAATCAAGTGCGAAACGGCGTTCCATGCCGACCGGCAAGCCCAACACGATGTAGCGAGCGACGTTGCTGCCGGCGGTGCTCAAAAGCTCGCTCAGGGTGAGTCCGGCTTCGCTGGGATCCTGTGACAGGAACAACTTTTGGCGCAGGTCGTAGGCCCAGCGCCTGTCGTCTCCGCCGGCGTCAAATACGGCAATGCCGCAGTTGCCCGCTTCGGCCTGGGGGATCAAGTAGCTTTCAACTTCTTCAGCCGCAAACTTGAAGTTTTCCGCGCTCAACAGCACGGCGCGGTGAATTGCTGGCGCCAGGCCCTGGTCGGCTTGATGCACGAATTCAACGAGGTCGGACTTGACCTGTTCGTTGAACAGGAAAGTTTCATCGACGAAAGTAAAGAGGTCCGCGACGATTCCGGCGCGAGCGTAACCCGATCCAAGCGTGGCAACATCGTAGGTCGTGTTGGGAGCTACCGTGATCGTGGTCAGTGGTTGCTGCTTGCGCCAAAGCTCCTGAAAGTGCGGCGGGTTGGAATTGACCCGCTTGGGAAACTTGTCGGAAAGGCTTCCCGGGACGGTGTCGCCGCTGCTGCCCACCGGCAATTGATGGCAAGCAACGCAGGTCGGTTGCCCCGGATTCGAAAACTCGAAGAACAAGTCCTGTCCGCGAACCGCGTCGCCTTTGCGCCCATTCGCTTGCACGTCGCCGAAGGAGGCATTTAGCAGGCGCCTTGCGTCTTGCTGTGGATTGGCGGGGCTGTGGAGCGAATCCAAGTAGGCCCGGAACTGATCAAATTCCGCACCCGGACTGGTATCGAGCTGCTCACCACCCAAAAGCCCTTCGAAGGCGCCATTGAAGTCCACCAATTCGGGCCGTTCGCCGCGCCAGTGATAGGGCGCACTCTTGGCGATGCCCGTCAGAATCTGAGTCGTCATGGGACCCTTGTCATCCAACAGGTCGTTCGACAGGTTCCAGACGATCAGGTCGCTGCGCCCTTCAATGTGGCAGCTGGCGCATGAGGCGTTGCCCTTTTCGGAGTTGTGCCCGTCGAAGAAAATTTCTCGACCCGCTTGATAGGGCGAGGGGTCGTGGCCCAAGTCCAAGCTCGCGAATTTCGTGATGGGGAACTGGGTCAAATTGAAGACTTCAACCGTGTTCGTGCCCCAGCAGTAGACGTAGAGAATCTGCTCAAAAGCCAGTTCAAGTCCGCGGGGAATGGCGCCGACCGGAATGCCGTTGCTTGCGTCCAAGTAGATGGCTGGAACGCCGGCTGAGTTGAGAATCAGCACATTGTCCGTCAGGGTGCCGGCAACAGCGGCGAAGCCCAATTTGGAAAACTCGATGCAATAGGGCTGGCCGATGGGATTGCCCAGGCCGTGCTCATCCAGATTCACAAATTTCGTGGGCTTCACGGCGCCGGAACCCGGCTGCGGCAAGCTTGAGATGGAGATGCGGTTGCGCACAAAGCGGCCTTTGACCGCGGGTTCGCTTTGCAAGTCGGGGTTCTTGTTGAGCGACTCAATGTTGAGTTGCCAAAACTCCCCGGTGGCCGGATTGAGCCCGTGACCGAACAGCAGCGTGCCCGCATCCTTAGAAACCTCCGCAACGGATCCACTTTGGGGATCGATGTGAAAGAGGTCGTAATCGGGCAACGGCACCAAACCGATGCTGGGGTCTTCAAGGTCGAGAATGCCCTTGGGGCCGGCGACCACCGTGCCCGGGCCGAAGCGCTGGGAGATGGAGTTGTTGCCCGAAGTCATAGGCGCGACCAGCACCCCTCCGTCGCTCGCTGGGCTTAGGAACACCGGCTGCTTTGAAGGCAAACGCAATGTGCGCAGAACGCGCGCGCCCACCAAATCGATTTGAAGCACGCTGTCGACACCGGAGCAAGCTACAAAAGCCTCGTTGCGCCCCTGCAGTACCAAGACATCAGCGGGCTCGGAGGGCAGACCAATCAGGTGTTCGGTGGATCCGGTTTGGGGATCGAGCACAATCAATGCGTTGCTGCCGCGGCAGCTGACGAGCAAGCGCAATTGCCCATCCTGCGGTTGATTCCATTTGGCCAGGGAAACGGGGGCCCATGGCATGGGGTAATTGCGCGCGGCTTGTCCGGCGAAGTCGTCGAAACGCACGACGGTGTTGCCGTGGGTGTTGACCGCATAGAGTGCATTGCCCGCAAAAACCATGGGGTCGACCGAGGGGAACAACAAATCGATCCACGGTCCTTCGATGCGATCCACGCTGCGGTAGGGAGCGGTCGCCTCTTCCAATTCCTGGTTGAGTCCCCCGTCCAGCGCGTCAAATACCTGACCTGCGGGCTGCAGCGGATCCGCAATTTGGGCGCTGCTAATAGATGCAAGTGTCCCGACTAAAAATGCAGCGGCGAGCGACACTTCCAGGCTCATTCGTCCTGTGCTCATGGCAATTAATTTCCTGTGGGGCTGCAGCCGCCCCCCCGGCGGCGACTCGTCCTCGTTCAACCTAATCCAGTTGCCCAAAACCCACAATGGGCGCCGGATTGTTTCGCCAGAGGTCTGTACTAGTGGGTTTCCTCGCCGCAGCGCCGGTGCTTTGCCGGAGCCCCGCTTTGCCTGTTTCAAGTTGGGCTCGGGGGAGCCGTGAATCGCCCGCGCTCGGGCCAGCGCCAAGCCACGCGAAGCATTGGCCGGCACGGGATGAATCGGTTGGCTTATCCGCAGGGGTAAGGACTCGCCGGGGAGCTGTTCAGTTCTACTACTTTCCGAAAGTCACTGGCTTTCCAAAAAGTCCCTGGCGGATTCGGCCAAAGCACTCGAATCTTCAAAGCTCAGCAAGTAGCGGTAAGCTTCGGCGGCTTCGGCTTCACGCCCCAGTTCAATCAGAAGCTCGGCCTTGTGCGCTACGGATGTACTGAACTCGGGATCGAGCTCGATGGCCTTGTCATAGCTGGCGATCGCCGCTTCGAATTTTTCGCAAGCTTTGAGCCCATCGCCCAAGCTGTCGTGCCCGTTGGCCTCGTGCGGCTTCAGTTCCACAACTTTTTCAAAGTGCGGAAGGGCCTCCATGGGACGCTTCGCTTGAATCAAGGCGTAGCCGAGCATGTTGTGCACGCGCTCATCGGTGGCGTCCTCAGCCAATGATTTCTGAAACGAGGCGATGGCCTCTTCCAGCTCACCCTGTTGATGGTGAATGCTGGCGTGGGCGAAGAAGCCCTTGGCGCGATCGAGGTAAAGCACGGCATCCGCCATTTCCTCAGCCTTGTCGCGCCCGCCTCCAAACATTGCGGGCATCATTAGATAGGACATGCAAAGGGCCATGCGCGAGTCAACGTGCCCGGGGTTGAGTTCGGCGGCGCGTTCAAACAGCTCAACAGCCAGCGGTCCCTCGCGCATCATGCGCATCATGCCCGCGCCCGACATCATCAAATCGAGGCCGATTGCGGAGCCCAGGTGAAAGTGAATGTCGGCATCGTTCGGGGATAATTTCAGCGCTTGCTCAAGTACCGGGCGAGCTTCATCGGGCTTGCTTTGGTGCATGTAAAGCAAGCGACCTTTGGCAAGCAGTACTTGAGCTTCATCGGGCCGCGTCTCAAGTAGCGTCTGCATGAGAGCTTCAGCCCGTTCCATGCTTTCGGGCCCGTCATCCCGTTCCAATAAATCAAAGACCTCCCGCAACGGATCGTCTTCACCAATAGATTCACCGGACTGAATCGAGGCATCGTCCAAAGCTTTCGACTTGGTTCCGGACTCCGACTGAGCCGGGACGTCGCTGGCGAGGATCGCGCGCAGGTCGTCGCTTCCTCCCGAGCCGAGTTCGCGAAAAAAGAAGATGTAGATTCCGCCGGCCATTAGCGCGGCGAAAAACAGCAGGAGTGCAATTCGAATCGGTGAAAACATGGAAGCTAGAGTTTAGCCGCTTGAGGCACGCCTTCGGCTAAAGCTTCCCAATCTCAGTCAATTGCCCAGCACTGCAGAATCAGCGAGAGCGGCGCAGGGACTTGGGCCGTTGTTTGAACGGTTGTTCCTTGATGCCGCAGGCGAGGCGCAGCGAAGGCAGTAGGAGGAAAACGCTCGTGCACAGCGCCAAGGTGATCGCCGGCCCGTAGGCGCCAAGTAGGCTTTGCAGGGTGCTGTTCGCGTTTTCGTGCTCCCATTGCAACTGCATCAGGTAGGCGCCCAGGATCTTCGCGTTCATGAGCACTGCCAAGACTTGCGTCAAGAGTGCCACGATCCAGCCCCAACTGCTGAGCAGGCGCAGGCCGAACGCCGAGAGCAGATAGGCTGCGGCAAAGCCCGCAGCAAAGCCCCAGTTGTAAGCCAAGCGGTGGGAGACTTCGCCGAAGTCCTCCGCAACGATTGTGATTTCTTCGGAATAGAGCAGTACCTGGGCGATCTGGGCCAAAGCCGCCACCAAGCAGAGATTTTGGGCGATGTTCGCGGATCGGGGCCTCGGCGCTGATTCACTTTTCATGGCGGCCCAAGTTTAGCGCGCCAAAGGCATTGCGCAGGGCCTGGCGCATTTCCCAGCGCGCTTGCGCCTTGGCAACAGCCGCCCGAGAATCCCCCGAGCTTCCACAATGAATGATTCTCAAGACAGCGATGCCGAATGGCCCGAG
>JAJDES010000458.1 GCA_029259675.1 Planctomycetota bacterium | reverse complement strand
GACCCTTCGACGAATCGGTCAGGTTGGATCTGGTTCCGGTTTATGTCACCGACATTTGGGTCGAATTCGCGGACGGTGAACGCAGGAATTTCCAAGTCAAAGTTGTTCCCGATTCAACCGTAGCAGTTGAGTTGACGCGGTGAGAACCTGAGATGTGACCCGAGAGTTGTGAACGGTGATCTAAGAAGAAGCGCGACGTACCCTTGGTCTTGGAACTCACACCGACAACCAAGCCTCCACAGCGGGGAGGGATGCGGCACATGAAAGTGAAAGCCAATCAATCAAATGTCGGTGGTGGAGCCAATCGAATCGCAGATGGGTTGTCCGATTGGGTAGCGGGCGGCCTGTTCCAATAAAATTCACAGAGTTCAACGGTTGCTCGTGATCACTGCAGTTGATGCAGTTGAGAATATGCCTGCGCGATTGAATCGATTCAGTCGCTCAGTCGCTCAATCGCTCAATCGCTCAATCGCTCACTCCGGCAAGAAGTAGGTTCGGGGTACGCCCCACCATTCCGGGTCGATGGGGAGCGCTTCGAATATTCTTTTGCAATGCGCGTCGGCCTTGCGCTCTTGTGGGGTGCGAATGGTGTCAAACAGTCGGACTTCGTGAACTCCCCAGCTGGTTCTCACTTCAAAAGGAAGCCAGTCGAAGCATGGAGCTCTGTCCGTGCCGACATCTTTGGGCAGAGTGAAAAAGTACTTCGGATCCACAACGTCAAGAATTGCGGCGAATGAGTCTTGATCGATACTGCCCCTTCTCTTCGGCGGTGGAGTCTTTTGGTTTCTGTTGAATCCGCCATGGAACTTCCAGCTTCCGTCGGGGAGCAGTTCAAAACTGGTTCGACCAATCATGCGTATTACCGGACCTACGCGAATTCTCGGGGCGGATGCGTTCAGTGCGGACTTGATCCAAGCACGCAAGGCTGCGCCGCGACACATCGGTGGTGGCTCACTCAAGTGAAACGGGACCCCGAAGGCGCTAAGGTCTGGCAAGGAACCTTGGGGAGTATTCAGCATGGGAATGCATTGTTCGGGCACCTGCTCAAATAGGCGCGTTGGCATCTCGTTGTTCCCTTGCTCGACATCGAAGCGGTACCTGAGCATCTCTTTCAGCAGGAAGATGGCTCTTTCACCTGTTTTTGCAGGTCCTTGGATACTGTCGTCTCGCGGCCTTCGAATGTAGATGACATCTTCCCTATCCGTGCCATACAGCCACGAATCAACGCGAATCGCGAACACCGGCGCCGGGTCCAAATCCAAAAAGATGGGCGGCAGGACCCTTTCCTCGATCCACTCACCTTCAACTACAAAATTTGCTTCACCAAGAGCCTGTTCAAGATCAATGAGCGGCTCTTGTGTGAGCTGGGGAGTAAGCAAGACCAGTAGAGCTAAACTTGAGAGTGCCATGCCGGCCAGCACTGCAATTGCTGTTCCAGTCGGCGGCCCACGGCTGTTCTACCGACACGTCTCTCCCTAGCCGTCGAAAGACACCTTTCCAAGCAAGGCCGGCCTTTTGGGCCAATCCGATGCAACGGATTCGGAACAGTCCATCCCTCTAACGTTCATCGCACCTTGGTCAAGGGGGGCGCGAACCGGCAACAAGGGGGGAGCTATTTGAATCACCCCAAAAGCTGTGCAACGCATTCGCTGAACGTGCACGGCCGCTTGTTCCGCGCGCACTCTACGCTGCGAGCATAATCCGAAATCGAATCGTGGAGCACGGGCTCCAACTTCCCTGGGCCCGCCTACTTCGTCGGGTCGTAGCCGTGAAGTTGGCCTTGGCCGGCGGCGGGTGGTGCGCCCGAGACGGCGACGCCGAGAAGCTGGATCGGGAAGGGCGAGGGCATGGTGGCGGCGTCGTGCTCGATGTACAGCGTGGCGCGCAGTTCGCCCAGTTGCGTGACCGGGTCGAAGCGCACGGTGAAGTCGCGTGAATCGCCCGGGGCCAACAGTGCTTGGGTCATGCAACTGCGATTGGCGGAGCGCCGCATGACATTGGAAATGCGCGGGTGGAAGCGCAGGTCGATATTGTCGAGTCCCAGGTGGCACGTATGGCAATAACTCATGAGCGTGCCGCGTTCGCACGCCGCGCCTTCGCAATTGTAGCCGCAGGTGTCCAGGGGCGGGCAATACTCGTGGGTGTGTTGCGCGCCGAAGTTGTGACCCATCTCGTGCGCCATCACGAAGAAGTCCCAGTTGAGTGGGCTGGAGCTCCCGTCGAAAGTTGAGAAATCGATGTTGCCGTAGACACCCGTGCTGACCCCGTAGGCGTAATCGGGATTGCACAGCGTACCGACATAGGCGACACCGCCGCCCAAACTCGATCCGCTGAGGAAGTGAGCCAAGTCGAAGGCGACCGGCAACGTCCCGCCGAAAGACGGCGCCCACGCGGATTGGAATTCATCCAACAGGTCGTTGGCATCTCCGCCGCCGTCGGGGACGCTCCACGGATCCGAGGGAGTTGTGTGCACGCCGATGTAGACCAGGTCGAACTCGGCACCGACATCTGCGGCGAAGCGCTCACCCACGGCCGCGACCAATTGCGTGACATAGGTCGTAAGCGCGGTGGCATCGCCGAAGCGTTGATAGAACTGATAGTCGGTTTCGACCGCTAGGCGCGCGGAGTAGACCGAACTGTCGCTGACCATGGCCAAGGGAAAAAGGCCGTTTTCGCCGGGACCCATGGCGGTCGGTTGCAGTCCGTTTTGTAAGGAGGGCACGCCGGCTGGAGCGTTGCGGCTGCCGCTGCAAATGGGTTGGTTGGTGGCGCCGCCCGGAACACCGCTGTCGCCCCAATAGAGTTGTGATGTGCTGGCGGCACTGGCGACGGAGTGCGGACTGCTGACCAAGTGCAGCGTGCGACTCACCCCGGGTTGCAGCTGTACCCAGCCATTGGAGCCCTTGGTCGAAAAGGCCAGGTAGGCCTTGGATTCGGGATAGCCCAAAGCTCGGCCGTGCCACAGGCTGAGCTCCGTGAGTTGATCCGCGAGGTCCTGGGGTTGCGCCACTCCGTCAACGGCGAGCACGGCTCCGGCTGCGATCGGCAGTTCAATGCGCTCAAGTTCAAGCGTGACCGGAGCTTGCCCGGGAACCGGTACGTCGGTCAGGGTCACGCGCTCCAATATGGAGAGGGCGTCAACCAGTGCCGGGATGGCGCTCAATACCTGACTGTGGGTGATCTTGGCGTTGTCCCCGGGCGCAGTGGCTGTCGCCGCGGCGCCGAGGCCGAAGAGGGGGAATGGCAGCTCGGTAGCGGGCTCGGCTTGGGTGCCCGTTGCCGTGATGGATTTCGAGCCCGACGGTCCCGCGCCTTGATTGCCGGATCCGACGGTGCCTCCGCTACCAAAACCGTTGCCGGCGGAGGGCGGGGCGGTGGCGGGAAACAGGTTGGTGTTGTTGAGCACCGCAAAGTCAGCGGCGTCGCCGGCGTCGATCACCGGTACCTTGACCAGCAGTGGCTCGACGCCGTTGTTCGTGATGGTGATTTCGGCGCTTGAATCCAGACCGCTGCCCAAATCGCGACTGCCCAAGTCGATGACGCCGCCGGGAATGACAGGGGCGTCCGCGTTGGACGCGTTGGCAACCAAGAGCGACGCAGCTTCGTCGTCGTAGATGGTCAAGTTGATGACACCGCTGCCGCCCACAAAAACCGGACCCGAGACTTGGGTCATTTGCAGTTGCACGCTTTCGTCGCCTTCGCTGTCTCCGTCGTCAATCGGCGTCCAGTTGAGTGTGCGCATGGCGCCGTCACCCTCACCTGTGGTGAAGGTCAGCGTGGTCGGCGTGAAGGTCACGTAGTCCGATCCGCTGGTCGCGGTGCCCGTGCCGTTGTCCTGCACCAGAAAGACGGCGTCCTCTTCGAGGTTGGCGGGCAAGTTCAATTCAACTTGCAGCACAAGGGCCGAGCCCGCCTCGGCCGTGGTCGTTGCCGGGGTGGTGAAACTTGCGGTTGAGATTGCGCCGCCTCCGCCACCGCCTCCGCCGCCTCCACAGTTGACCGCAAGCGGAAGCGCGCACAGCAAGGCCATGGCCTTGAGGCGCTTCGACCGTCCACTTCGATGCTCTTTGCGTTTGTGCATGCTGCCGCGAATCAACCGGGCTGGGCCCAATTGTTAATCACGGCTATATCGGCACGAAGGGGGGCTCCAATTTGAATCCGCTTGATCGAATTCGGGCGGAAGCTTTTTCAAGGGCCCCAAATAGCCCCTGGGGGTCCGCGGGCCGGACGTGCCGGTCTCGAATGCGAACCCCCGGGCTTTTCGGACGCACCAGGCCGCTTGGGGCTCGGCTGAGCAGCCAGTTCGATTGCTGGGGGAGCTCGGCCTGCGGAGCGCTGCATTCGGCAACGGCCGGCGAGGCGGGGATCAGTCGAAGGGATTCGTGGCGACCGGGCGCGTGGGCGGCTTTGGATCGGCGGCGGCGGCCGCGGCGGCTGAGTTGTTGTTTGACGCCGTTTGTCCGTTGCCGTTTTGCAGCGCGGGTTTGCCGAGGAAGTTGGCCAGGATCTGCAGGCCCTTTTCCAACTCCGCACGGGTTTCCGGACCGCCCAGGCAAACGCGCACTTTGTCGGGCAATTGTCCTCGTCCGACAAAGAAGGGTTCGCTGGGGGAGATGGCCACCCCGTTTTCGCGCAGGTGGGTGGCGAAGTCTTCACTGGTCCAGCCGCGCGGCAAGTCCATCCACAGGTGATGTGCGTGGGGCTCGGTGACGGTGTGGGCTGCGGCTAGATGCTTGGTGGCCAGGGCTTGGCGCGCCTCGACTTCCGTGCGGCGCAATGCGCTCAATCGATCCGCGGTGCCGTCGCTTAGCCAACGGGTTGCAATGGACTGCATCAAGGGCGGTGCGCACCAAACGGACGTGCGCACTCCGGCTGCGATCGGATCGGCCAAATTGCGCGGAACGCGAAGGAAGGAAACCAGCATGCCCGGCGAGAAGACCTTGACCATACCGGCCAAGCTAATCACTCGATCGGGGGCGATGTTCGAAAGGGGCAGGGGTTGATTGGGCACCAGGAAGTCGTGGTGGTGCTCCAGTATCAAAACGTTGTTGCGCTCGGCGATCTCAATCAGTTCTTCGCGCCGATCCTGGGGCAGGGTGGCGACGGTGGCCGGATGCAAGTTCGGATTGCAAAGCAAAACGCGCACGGGATGGGAGCGGCAAGCCTCTTCGAAGGCCTCGGGCTGAATTCCGTGGGCGTCCATGGAAATTCCGCGCAAGCGCAAGTGCAGGGTGCGCGCCATGGCCTTCATCCCGGGGTAGGTCAGGGATTCGGCCAAGATGATGTCGCCGGGGTGGGCAATGGCCGCAAGGGCTGCTTGCAATCCGTTTTGACCGCCGGCGCAAATGCAGATTTCGTCCGGCGAGGACTTCCAACCGCGGGCGTTGAGCCAGGCCGAGGCGGTTTCTTCGTGAATACCCACGCCAGGATCCGCGCTACCGCGCAGCAAGATGGACAAATTCTCGCGCTTGCTTTCTTCGGCCAGGGCCGCGGAGAGCAGCTGATCCTCCTCGCCGAGCGGAGCGGGCAAGTTGACATTCAGATTGACCAAACCCTTGCTGTGGAAGGCTTTGGTGTACGGCTCGACTCCGTGCACGTCGCCGCGCCGCACAAAGGTGCCGCGGCGGCCTAGACCCATGATCAAACCGCGTCTCTCGGCCTCGGCGTAGGCGCGCGTCACGGTACCCAGGGAGAGTTCCATGCGCTGGGCGAGATCGCGGTACGTGGGCAGCCGCTCACCGGGTTCTAGCAGGCCGTTTCCGATGTCCTTGGAGATGGCGTCTGCAAGGGCACGATAGGCCGGCCCCGATTGGGCCTGGAGGTCGGGTAGCCAGGTTGACATCAGTTGCCTTTTAGCGAGGTCCGAGATGAGGTAACGAGTCTAACCGGGATACTTGTGGGTGGATTTTCAAATCTGCGGAGTTAGGCCATTCGGCTCAGAAAACTGCCATCTAGAGGGAACCCAATCGGGTGCAGCCGCGTCTCTGTACGCCCGCGAGAGTTAGCTTGAGCGCAGCAGCTTGCAAGGCCCCTGAGCGAAGTTCCTAGGATGCAGGTTTCGAGAGCATCCCCGTTTGCGAAATTCCTTCAGCTGCGACTGGATTGCATCCCTAGGTGAATTTCCGATTGCTGACTACGGCGCCGTACTTTTTTTGCGTCAGAATCGCGGCAGCCTGTGGGGAAGGGGCCGCTTGTGAGGAAACTGAGGGCAGTCGGGCGCGCCTGGGCCCCCAACTCTCAGGCGGCGGGCCAGGAATGCATTTCATTTTCGTGCGCCTCGTTTTGCCTCTGCCTAACTCTATTGCGAGGGCGGAGTTTTGCCGCAAGCCTAGCCGCTTGTAACAACGCGGGAGCTTGCGCCCGCTTCTCGGGCCACGGAGAGAGCTGCGTCCGAACTCTGCAATTTCCTAGGGCAATCTATACGCAGCGATGGAAGGCAATGGACGTGCTCCATCCGAAACGGGCGAAGCTCACTGGCGCAAGTCGAATGCGATTGGCTGCAAGTCCATGGCTTCAGCCTGATTGAATTCGATGCTTGCTTCGACTGGCGCTTTGGATTCTCCCGGCAGCTCGACTTCGATGCGATAGTTGCCGGGCGCGAGAACAATCGAATGCTCGAGTTGATGGCCTGTGCCGGTTTCATCCTTCGAGAAGAATGAGAAGAGATTGTTCTCGCTAATCAGTGTTTGCTGAGCATCCCAAACGCTGATCAGCAGCATGCAAGATGTGCTACTGGTAACGGGCAAGTGGACGCTGATTGGGACTTCGAAACCGGCTTGCAATTCAGCTTCGATAAGGAGCTCCGATTGCGACCCGATTTGGACCTCGCATGTATATGGTGCGTAGCCTCGGGCTTGAACTCGCAGTTGATACTGACCCGGCACAAGTGGCGTTGAAGTCCAGAGAGCGCCCGCTTGATCCCACTGGACACCCAATTCTTGGGAGCTCGCTTGGGCCGACGCTAGGAAGAGGCCGGCGCTTGGACCTGCTTCGGTCGAAGAGCTGAGCCTGACTTTGAGCACGGTTGTTCCACGCAGGGCAACCGGACCCAGGTTCACGTGCTCACCAGCCGCTACGCTTGCAGCAGCGATGAAAGTGCCGCGCGGGTAGGGCGAAGCTCCCGCGCGTAGCTGGTAGTCGCCGGCGGATAGGCCGTCGAATTCAAAATGGCCCGCGGCGTCGGTGGTCAGGGACCATTCGTTCACATGCCCTGCGCGTACGAGCAGCAAATTGGTTCTAGCCAGGGGAATTCCAGCTGCATTGAGCCAGGTGCCGGCAATGGCAGCAGAGGGCAGTTCCTGTGCCGACAAGTGCAATAGGTGAGCCGTTGCTCCGGGCGCGAGCCCGGTACGGAGCGCACTGGGTATCTGTTGCACGCCTCCTTTTTCGCGAGGAGCGTAGAGGCTGACTTCGTAAATGCCGTTGGGCTCAAGGAAGGGGACGCTGATTTCACCCCTGGAGTTGGTGCGGGCGGGAATGCGCTCAGAGTAAAAAAAGCCAGGTCCCGCAATACTTAAGCCCCAGCCTGCGAGCGGGCCTCCAAGAGAATCCAATAACCGAAGATGCAAGCTCTCGCCGGCGTCGAGGACCGGGTTCCACGTTTCCTCGCTACCGGAGGTAAAGAAGCGAGTCTCTTCAAGCAATTCCTTGTGGCCCGGTCCGCGCAATTCAATTTCGAATTCGCCTTCCATCATTCCGACCAAGCTGTACGCGCCGTCGGGGCCGCTCGTGGTAACGGAATCTGAAATGAGCGGTCCAAGGTTGTCTTCCATTTTTCCGAGTGTTTGGCTGCCCTCCCACTCGGCGTGAATGAGGACGTCCGCTACGGGCGAGCCGTTCTTGTTGCGAATGACTCCGTCCAAGCGCGCCCCCTTGCGGATGACAATCGAGATCTCCTGCTGCTCCCCCGGATCGATCCATAGGCTCTCCATTCCGATTGCGTTGGCATCCTCCTTTTGG
>JAJDES010000457.1 GCA_029259675.1 Planctomycetota bacterium | reverse complement strand
GCTTCCAATAGAGACGCAAAAGTGTTGCCTCCACTGAGTGCGGCCCGGCGCAATTCGACCAGACTCTCTTCAGCCCGTTGTGAGTTGCAAGCTTGGAATGCATCGCGATTGGCGATCGCCAATTCCTTTTCCCTGTACGTGGAGAGAATGACCTCGCCGGGGGTGATGGTGGGGGAGCCGGCACTGTCGAGGAAGGTGTTGACGCCGATGATCGGCAAATTGCCGCTGTGCTTGAGCGACTCGTACTTGAGCGACTCGTCTTGGATCTTGCTGCGCTGGTACATGCGTTCCATGGCGCCCAGGACTCCGCCGCGCTCGGACAAGCTCTCGAATTCCTTGAGCACCGCCTCTTCTACCAGATCGGTCAACTCGTCGACAATGAAGGCGCCTTGCAACGGATTCTCGTTCTTCGAGAGGCCCAGCTCCTTGTCGATGATCAACTGAATCGCCATGGCGCGCCGCACGCTTTCTTCCGTGGGCGTTGTGATGGCTTCGTCGTAGGCGTTGGTGTGCAAGGAATTGCAACTGTCGAACAACGCCGAGAGCGCCTGCAGGGTGGTGCGGATGTCGTTGAAGCCGATTTCTTGGGCGTGCAGACTGCGACCCGAAGTTTGAATGTGGTACTTGAGCTTTTGAGAGCGCTCGTTGCCGCCGTATTTGTTCTTGATGGCCTTGGCCCAAATGCGCCTGGCCACGCGCCCGATGACCGAATACTCGGCGTCGAGGCCGTTGGAGAAGAAGAACGACAGGTTGGGCGCAAAATCGTCAATCTTCATTCCGCGGCTCAAGTAGTACTCCACGTAGGTGAAGCCGTTGGCCAAGGTGAAGGCGAGTTGAGTGATCGGGTTCGCGCCCGCTTCGGCGATGTGATAGCCGGAAATGGACACGGAGTAGAAATTGCGTACTTCATGCTCAATGAAGTACTCCTGAATGTCGCCCATCATTCGCAGGGCGAACTCCGTGGAAAAGATGCAGGTGTTTTGAGCCTGGTCTTCCTTGAGGATGTCCGCCTGCACCGTTCCGCGCACGCGCTTCAAGGTGTCGCTGCGGATGCTCTCGTACACGTCGGCCGGCAGGACTTCCTCGCCGCTCACGCCGAGCAGCATCAGGCCCAGCCCGTCGTTGCCCTCGGGCAAGTCACCCTCGTAGGTCGGACGGGGAACGCCTCGTTCCTTGAAGTAAGCCTTGAGCTTGGCTTCAACTTCGCTCTCCATGCCGTTCGCGCGGATGTGCTTTTCGCACTGTTGGTCGACGGCGGCGTTCAGAAAGAATCCCAGCAGCATCGGCGCGGGACCGTTGATGGTCATCGAAACCGAGGAGAGCTGATCGGCCAGATCAAAACCGGAGTACAGCCGCTTGGCGTCATCGACATTGGCTATCGAAACGCCCGAGTTGCCGATCTTGCCGAAAATGTCGGGCCTGCGATCGGGGTCTTCGCCGTAGAGCGTGACCGAATCAAAGGCCGTTGAAAGCCGTTTGGCGGGCATGCCGCGCGAAACGTAGTGGAAGCGCCTGTTGGTGCGCTCGGGGCCGCCTTCGCCGGCAAACATGCGCGCCGGAGCTTCGCCGGAGCGCTTGAGCGGAAAAACGCCGGCCGCGAAGGGGAAATGGCCCGGTGTGTTCTCGGTCAATTGCCAACGCAGGATATCGCCCCAATCGGAGAACTTGGGTAGGGCGACCTTCGGCAGCCTGAGGTCGGACAGCGTCGTATTGAACAGGTCTTGTTCAATGAGCTTGCCGCGCACGTGGAACTGGTACTTCTCCGCGCGGTAGCGCTGCTTAACGCTGGACCACTCGTCGAGCATGCGTCTGCAATCCGCATCGAGTGTTTGCCACAGTGCCTTGAACTGATCGATGAGATCGGCGAGGTATTCCGGCTCGCCGGCCGTGTGCTCAATCACGCGCACGGTTTGCTCTTGCTCGCCCGCGACCGGTTCGACCACTTGCAGTGACGTTTCTCCGATCTTGGTGCGCAGGAATTCAATCGTGCCTTGCAGTTGGTAAAGCTTGCGAGCGAGGGCGGCTTGCTTGTCAACAAAACTCGCGTAGTCGCGATTCGTCTCGACGATCTCGGCCAAGTAGCGCACGCGCTCGGGCGGAATGGCGGAGCCCGAGCCCTCGATCAGCGCCTTGGGCTTGAATTTGGATGCGAGCGCCGAGTTGGTGCGCTGGGCCAAGATTTCCATCAACTTGGCGTAGAGCACGTTCATGCCCCGGTCGTTGAACTGCGAGGCAATCGTGCCGTAAATCGGCAAATCTTCGTCGAGTCCGTCAAATTTGGTGTGGTTGCGCCGATACTGCTTGCGCACGTCGTGCAGGGCGTCGAGCGAACCGCGCTTGTCGAATTTGTTGATTGCAATCAAGTCGGCGAAATCGAGCATGTCGATCTTCTCCAACTGCGTTGCGGCACCGTATTCAGCTGTCATCACGTAAAGCGACGCATCCGAATGCTCGGTGATTTCGGTGTCCGATTGGCCGATTCCGGAGGTTTCGACAATGACCAAGTCGTAGCCGGCAGCCTTGCAGATGTCGATCGATTGCTGCACGTGCTTGGACAGGGCCAAGTTGGCTTGGCGCGTGGCCAGCGAACGCATGTAGACCCTGGGGGAGTGAATGGCATTCATGCGAATGCGATCGCCCAGCAGGGCGCCTCCGGTCTTGCGCTTGGACGGGTCCACGGAGATGACGGCGATCGTCTCCTCCTTGAAGTCCGCCAAGAAGCGGCGCACGATTTCGTCTACCAACGACGACTTGCCCGAACCGCCCGGCCCGGTGATGCCGAGTACGGGGGTTTGTTTGCCCTGATCGATGCTGCTGAGCTTGTCACCCAGATCGGTGCAGCTCTGCGGGTAATTTTCGGCCAAGGTGACCACGCGCGCGATGGCTTGGCTCGAACGGTCCTTCAAAAGTTCCAGCTGCCCGTTGAGCGAGGGATCGATCGTGGGGAAGTCGCACTCCCGCATCAGGTGATCGATCATGCCCTGCAGGCCGAGTTCACGCCCGTCATCGGGTGAGTAGATGCGCGTCACGCCGTATTCATGCAGCTCCCGAATCTCCTCGGGCAAAATCGTTCCACCGCCGCCGCCGAAAACTTTGGTGCGCGCACCGCGCTCGCGCAGGAGCTCGATCATGTACTTGAAGAACTCAACGTGCCCACCTTGGTAGGAGGTGATCGCGATTCCTTGAGCGTCTTCTTGGATGGCGCAATCAACAATCTCAGCTACGGAGCGATTGTGTCCGAGGTGAATCACCTCAGCGCCTGAAGCTTGAAGGATGCGACGCATGACGTTGATCGCAGCGTCGTGCCCATCGAAAAGGGAGGCCGCCGTGACAATGCGCACATGTTGCGTGGGCTTGTACGGCGAGAGCTCTACCGGGGATTTGGCCGGGGAGGTTGACATATGTCGAATGCGCGCGAATCGCAGCGATCGTTGGCTCGACCCGAGGCCCACAAGCGGCGGCTCGGTTCCGGCGCGGGGCCGGTGACGAGCGCGTGTCCCGCTTCAAGGGAGTTGGGAGAGCATGGAAGCGTCATTCAGTTTCACATTCCCCCCCCTGGGGCACAAGCGGGGCCCTTGGAGAGCCGACTCATGTGCGCAATCCAAGCTCCACTATGCGTTGGAATTCGAGGCAAAAATAGCCTTCGCCGCTGCCCGGCCACTCCGGTTGAGGGGCCCTAGAGTCGCTTAATCGTGCCTGGCCGCTTCAGAACGGCACCTAGCATGTCTGAATTCACTGACGAGCCCCGTTCCAGAGCGTCGGCCAAGTGGGGCATGCGATCGTGCCCCCAAAAGAGTTCATTGCCGAGCCGAAAGGTGGGCACGCCGAAGACTCCGGCTGCCAGTGCGGCCTCGGTGCGGCGACGCAGATCCGACTTAATGGCATCGGTCCCCGCTCGCCTGGGCAAATCGGTGCCGTCGAGGCCGCAGCTGTTCACCACGTTTTCCAGGACCGACCAGTCGGCCAGATCGAGCCCGCGTTCCCAGGCTGCGTCTGAGAGAGAGCGGATTAAGCGACCCGCGCCTTCGCTTTCGGCGAACAGGCAAGCGACGCGCAGGGCGTCCATGGATCGAAAGGGGTGGTTGGGCGGACCGACCAACGTGCGCTTCAGGCGCGCGGCACAGCGCATGATGTCGGCGAAGGTGTAATTGCGTCGCCGTTCGGTTTCGACGGGCCCGGTCAATCCGTTGGCGGACAAGAGGGCGCCGTAAACCACGGGTTCGAAGCGCAGGCGAAGATTGTGTTGGAGGCTGAAGCTCTCAACTTCGCCCAAAGCCAACCAGGCATAGGGAGAAATGAAATCGAAGTAGAGGGAAACCTCTTGGGGCTGAGTTGTGCCGCTGGTTTCGGCTTGTTCAGGCTTCTTCTGCACTAGTTGTCACCCAAATTTGAGCGATGGGCCTCGAGTGCCAAGGTCGAGCGCAGACCGACGTCGAGTTCCGCAAAAATCTTCTGCTTCGCGTCGGAGGGCATTGCCGTCATGGAAAGCAAGAGATCGACCAAATAGCCGAGCGGAATGTTCTCGGGCAGCTTTTTTGCTTCTTCGTCGAGGGACAGCAATGCTTCCCTCAGGTCCTTGCGCAAGCGCTTGCTCTGCTTGCGGTCGCCCGGCAGCGTTTCGTGTTGCTTTTCCGCGCGCACTCGGCGGTAGAGCCGGTCGCTTTCGATTTCTTCCACGCGAACGCGATGAAGGCCCAGCAACAAGATCGAGAAGTCGCCGTTCTCCAGGCGCTCGTGACGAACGATCTCGCCCAATCCGGCGATGGATTGGAGCGGCGGAGCTGCTTTCATCTCTGCTTGATGCGCGGGGGCGACGGTGCCCAAAACCAACTTCCCCGGTCCGTCGAGGCAATCCTCGATCATCTGCAGGTAACGGGGCTCAAAGATGCGCAGGGGCATCAAGATGCCCGGGAAGAGCCAAACGTCGTTCAGGGGAAACACCGGAACATCGGCTTGATTGGAGGAAACCTCCTCGGGAGGCGGCCAGCTATCAGGAATGGGTTGCATTAGCTGCGTCGGCGCAGTGCGGGCTCGGGCGAGTCGTCCTGAATGCGTGTCAAGAGTGCGGCAACTTGATGAAGTTCGCGCGAGCGGCGCGCGAAGCCACGCATGCGCTCGCTGTTGGCGAGGTTGATGATGTGCCTACGGAACATGCTAGCGTCGTCGGCATCGTTGAACCACTCCGCCTGGGGTTCAAGTCCGCATTCGCGCAGGTAGTTTTCACAATCGGCACGGTTGCGAGGTTGTCCGCCGCTGAAAGGATCAACCAAAAAGGAACGACCCGATCCGAAGTAAAGGCGCAGCAGCACGTGCCCGGGCAGGGGCACAAGGGCGGCCGGTTGTTCGACGCGTCGGGCGACGAAGAGGTAAACCGCGCAGGTAGTCAAGGGCATGCCTGTGCGACGTTCCAGGCAGCGGTGCAAGTGAATATTGTCGGGGTGGTGGTAGTCCTCCAACGCTCCGCCGAATCCGCGGTCGGTGCCCAGGTAACGCACCAAAGCCATGGCACGTCCGTAGGGATCCGATTCCTCCGCACGCAATTGGGCCACTGCGTCCGCTAAGTTGTCTAGCACGCGGCGGTAGGGGCGAGCGTCGAAGGAATCCGCCGCCAGATTGCCCATGAGCAGCAGGCCCTGTTCCAAATCGATGTCGCGGCGCGACACATGGCGGGCCATGCGCCGCAACAACTCCGCGCGCTGCATGCGAGCCAAAAGCGAGCGTGCGCGACCGCGTCTGCGCGGATCGGACGATTGCGCTTGTCGCCGCAGGGCTGAGCGGGCGCTTTTTCCAGCGGAGAAAAGTTTTTCCGCCACGGCCTCCCAGACGATCGGCGACTCGTCGTCGATCAGCTTCAGAAGCGCTGAGCGTTCCGATGGCGATTGGGGGGGGGATTGAATCGTGCTCAAAATTTGGCTCTGACCCTGTGCCGTGTGCAGGTCATTCTCGCAGCCTAGATTATGCACAAGAAGTGGGTGAGCGTATGCATGCGGAGCCCATCCGCAGTTTCCGAATGCGGTCATTCCCATGGGCGCCGGGGCGCGGTACTCGCGGCAAGACCCGAATGCGCCGGGTCGCGGGTTGGATTCAGCGGGCGCTTCGAAGAGCGCATACTTCATGCGTAAGGCGCTCGTTCTGTCCGCTGCCCGCAGGCACGCTGAGGTGTGCTCAATACCGATTCTTGCGCCTCTTGGGGGCTTTTGGCTGGAGCGTGGGTACCCATCTTCGGCCTTCCCCGGGCGCTGCGGCGGCTTGCGAAGCAGAGGGGCGAAAACTATCCTGTTTGCCCTTTTCCAGGTGACAGGCCTTCCAGATGCCGAACCCCGGGGCGCCTTCGCCCGGAGAATTCGCACTGGCGGCGCGCCGGCCTGACCCGACCAATGAAAGCTGCGGCCTGCGGCCATAGCGGCGACCGGGCAGCCTGGACATTCCCCTTCAACCTGCGCGCAAGCGCCCTTCGTTCCTCCAATCCAATCCTCGACCAGAGGATCATCCGTAGAGGATCCCATCCATGAGTACTCCCCAGCGCGTGGTCATCACTCACGCTCTTCGCACGCCTATCGGCAAGTACTTGGGCTCATTCGCCGCGATGTCCGCGGCCGACTTGGGTGCGGATTTGGTGCGCGAAATGATTGCGCGAGCGGGCATTGATGCCGCAGAGGTTGCGGAGTTGGTTTTCGGCAACGGACGCCAGGCGGGCGGCGGCCCCAACGTCGCGCGCCAAGTGTCCGTTCGAGCTGGGATTCCCGACACGACTCCGGCTTGGACCATGAACATGGCCTGCGGTTCAGGTTTGAAGGCTTTGAGCCAAGTCACCGACGCCATTCGCCTGGGCCATTACGAGGTCGCGGTCGCGGGCGGCACCGAGAGTATGAGCGGCTTGCCCTATTTCTTGCCGAAGATGCGCCAGGGCTACCGCTTGGGTCACGCCAAGGTTGTGGATTCCATGTACCAGGACGGTTTTCACTGTCCCCTGGCGGACATGCTGATGGGCGCGACGGCAGAGGGCTTGGCCAAGGAACTTTCAATCACGCGCGATGAGCAGGATGAATTCGCTCTCGCCAGTCAGCACAAGAGTCAGGCTGCGCGCGAGGCCGGCCTATTTAAGGACGAGATCGTCCCCGTGACCGTGCGCACGCGCAAGGGTGAGACTGTCGTCGAAGCCGACGAGCATCCGCGCGACGATGCGCGCATCGAGAGTCTCGGCAAGCTCGCCCCCGTCTTCGATCCCGAGGCCGGCTCCGTTACTGCCGGCAATTCATCTGGAATCACGGACGGCGCCGCAGCGTTGTTGGTCATGACGGAATCCAAGGCCAAGGCCTTCGGACTCGAGCCCCTTGCCATTATCGGAGACACGACTCAGTCGGGCGTGGATCCCAAGCGTATGGGGATCGGCCCGGTTCCGGCTGTGCGCGCTTTGAGTCAGCGCAACGGACTCAGCGCCGGTGATTACGACTTGATTGAGCTCAACGAAGCTTTTGCGGCGCAGGTCTTGGCCTGCCATCGCGAGCTGGACTTGCCCATGGATCGCCTCAACGTAAACGGCGGTTCGATTTCCCTGGGTCATCCAATCGGGGCCACGGGAGCGCGCATCGTCGTGACCTTGCTACATGAATTGCGTCGCCGCAATTCCAAAAACGGCTTGGCCACACTTTGCATCTCCGGCGGCATGGGCATCGCCACGGCCTTTTCGCGCGAAGGCCTCTAGCGTTGCAGCGAGTTCGAACTCCGAGCTCGCGGCGGCACAAACGAACACTCCATTCCAAAGATCAGCGAATTTCAAAGTTATGGCTATTAAGAAGGTAGGCGTCGTCGGCTGCGGCCTCATGGGTCACGGTATCGTTCAAGTCTCCGCCCAGGCGGGGTTGGAAGTGGTCGCGCTCGAAACGGACGCCGGTGCACTGGAAAAGGGCCTGGGGCGCATTCGCAAGAGCCTCGACAAGCTCGCCAGCAAAGCCGTTGAAAAGGGCAAGAAGACAGCGGATGTGGCCAAGGCCGAAGCGGACTCCGCATTCGCCCGCATCAAGGGAACCGGTGAACTCGGCGACCTTGCCGATTGCGATTTGGTCGTTGAGGCCATTGTCGAGAACCTCGACGTGAAGAAATCACTGTTCGCCAAGTTCGGTGAAATCTGCAAGCCCGATGCGATCTTCGCGTCGAACACGTCCTCCTTTGCGATCGGCGCCATGGGGGAAGCCAGCGGCCGCCCCGGACGCATGGTCGGCTTGCACTTCTTTAACCCGGTTCAACTTATGCGTTTGGTCGAAGTGGTCCGTACGGACGCCACTGACGACGACGCTTTCTCCGAGGCTCGCGCCTTCGGCGAAGCCGTCGGCAAGGTTCCGGTTTCCTGCAAGGACACGCCGGGCTTTGTCGTCAATCGTTTGCTCGTGCCCTACATGGTGCAGGCACTTTTGATGCTTGAGCGCGGTGATGCTTCGAAGCAAGACATCGATACCGCCATGCAGTTCGGCTGCGGGCATCCGATGGGCCCGATCACTCTGACCGACTATGTCGGTTTGGACACGACGTTGTTCATTCTCGAAGGCTGGTGTGAAAACTATCCCAACGAACCCGCCTTCCAAATTCCTGAAATCCTCAAGCGCAAGGTGTCCGAGGGCAAACTCGGACGCAAAACCGGTGAGGGCTTCTACAAGTGGGATGGAGACAAGAAAGCATGATCTTCGCAACCTGTTTGCTCGGATTGGTTGGAACCACCTCAGCGCCCGCGGCAATAGCAACGGGTGAAATCGTGGCCACCATTAACGCTCCCGGCAGTTATGTGTCGGGCAGTCCCTTCGTCGTCCACATTGAACTTTCCGCCCTTGGCGGCGACGTCGAGGTCCCCGCGTGGATGCTGACATCGTCTGCCTTCGCCGTGGACGGAGTCGCATTGGGCTCGCGCGACGCACAAGCGGCCATCCCGCTGCAGGACGGCCTCTCTATTTCCATGGACCTCAACCTGACTTCGCTGATCACCAAGTCGGGTTCCTTTGAACTGATCTACGCCGATATGACGGACGACAAAACTGAAGTGACTGCATTCACCCGCGCGCCCAACGGACTTGATTTCATGTCCATGCCGGAAGGCGACTTGAGCAAGTACAACGTGGTCATGCAGACCAACCGTGGCGACATGGTGATGCGTTTCTTCCCGGACCTCGCTCCGGGACACGTGCGCAATTTCCTGGACCTGTCTTACTCACCCGATGGCGGCAAGCCCTTTTATGAGGGTGTCATTTTTCATCGCGTCATCCCCGGCTTCATGATTCAAGGCGGCGATCCGACAGGGACAGGTAGCGGTGACGGCAAGCGCAAGCTCAAGGCTGAGTTCAGTAGCAAGCCCCACAAGCGCGGCATTCTTTCGATGGCTCGCACTTCGGATCCGAACTCGGCCTCGTGCCAGTTCTTCGTGATGCACGCCGACTACCCTTCCCTCGACAATCAGTACAGCGTGTTCGGGGAATTGGTGTCGGGTATCGAAACGGTTGATGCCATCGTCAGTTCACCCAAGGGTGCCGGCGACCGACCCAAGAAGAAGCAAGTGATCGAAAAGGTCATGGTGGTGATGGCCGAGTAGGCCTTCCCTCAACTGGGCGCAATGAACATTCGCTCGCGCGGGGACTCTTCCCCGTGCGAGCGGATCGGTTTCGGTCCAGCCCTTGGTTGGGTGCCGATTCCTTTCCATTGCCCTTTCCTTTGGCGGCGCACACGAGCGCCGCAGACCAAGTAGTACCGCGGATAGTGGACCTCGTTCATTGAGGATGACTCCATGGCGCTGCAACCCGGCTGGCGACTCGATTTGCTTGGAGGCGCCGGCTCATTCATTCCGCTGAAATCCATAACCACATTCGCGAGGCAGTCCGCGTGAGTTACCAAAACATCCTGGTCGAAAAGGCCGACGGTGTGGCCACGATCACCTTCAATCGTCCGAAGGTGCTCAATGCCCTCAACAACCAAACCCTTGTGGAGCTCAGTAGCGCCCTCGATGAGGTGCGTGCCGACGACGCCGTTCGCGCTGTCGTGCTCACCGGTTCCGGCGACAAAGCCTTTGTGGCGGGTGCTGACATTGGCGAGTTGGTCAAGATGGATCCGCTCGGGGCCAAGGACCTCGCCTTTTTCGGCCAGCAAGTTTTCCAGCGCCTGGAGCGCATGGGCAAGCCCACGATTGCCATGATCAACGGCTTCGCCTTGGGCGGCGGTTTGGAGCTTGCGCTGGCTTGCACCATTCGAACGGCGAGTACCAAGGCCAAGCTCGGCTTGCCCGAAACAAGTTTGGGCATCATTCCCGGCTACGGCGGAACCCAGCGCATGGCGCGCGTGGCTAGCCCCGGTGTTGCGCGCGAATGGGTCCTGACTGCGGACATTTATCCGGCCGCGGAAGCGCATCGGGTGGGCATCGTCAATCGCCTCTTCGAACCGGAAGAGTTGCTGGACGGCACCATGAAGCTCGTGCATACGATTCTTTCGCGTGGGCCCGTCGCCGTGCGCCTCGCCATCGAAACGATCAATCGCGGCATCAATATGTCGCAACAAGAGGGCGAGATCATGGAGTGCGATATGTTCGGACTCGCCGCCACCACCGCGGACATGAAAGAGGGCATGAACGCCTTCCTTGAAAAGCGTAAGGCGGAATTCACAGGCAAGTAGTCGCGGCGACTCCACTTGCTTGCATCGTTTCGCGAGTGACTCGCTTGTCGGGTTTCTCGGGAACCCCAACCAACGGATTGCGATGCGCCCGAATCCTCCGATGGAATTGGGCCGCACGCTTCGATCACAAAAGTACAGGCCGGTAATCGTTGCCGCCGGCGCTTCATACGGAGCACACGAGGCAGCGGGAAAAGCAAAGAGATATGACTCAGGACATTGCAATCGTCGGCGGAGCGAGAACTCCGATGGCCGAATTCAGCGGAACGCCGGGCTACGGCAAGCTGAAGGACATCAGCGCGATCGACTTGGCGGCCCACGCCTCCAAGGCGGCCATCGCCCGTGCCAAGGTGGATCCCAATTCCATCGATCACGTTGTGATGGGCAACGCGTTGCAAACCTCGAGCGACGCTATTTACGGCGCGCGCCACGTTGGGTTGAAAGCGGGCGCTCCGGAATCCGCTCCGGCGCTTACGGTCAACCGACTTTGCGGCTCCGGCATTCAATCGCTTGTCAATGCTTCCCAAATGATTCAGTTGGGCGAGGCGACGATGGTCTTGGCCGGCGGCATGGAAAATATGAGTCAGGCGCCCTTCGTCCTGCGCGGCGCGCGCGAAGGCTTTCGCTTCGGCACGCAACCGCCGCTTGAGGACTTGTTGTTCGGCAGCCTCCAGGACCCGCTATGCGGCCTGTACATGGCCCAAACGGCTGAGAAGATTGCGAAGCGCTTGGGCATTTCGCGCGAGGATCAAGACGCATACGCCTTGCGCAGTCATCAACTCGGTGCCGCTGCTGTTGCCGAAGGCCGCTTTGGTGAGGAAATCGAAAAAGTCGTCATCCCCGGTCGTCGCGGGGACACGATTGTAGATACGGACGACCACATCAAACCCGAAACGAGCCTTGAGGGCCTGGCCAAGTTGCGTCCCGCCTTCGGCAAAGACGGTACGGTTACGGCCGGCAACGCCAGCGGTATTGTCGACGGCGCGGCGGCCTTGGTTTTGACCACGCCGGAGCGCGCCGTAGCTGATTCGCTCGATACATGGGCTGTGATTCGCTCCTGGGCAACCGTCGGAGTGGACCCGACAGAAATGGGCATCGGTCCCGTGCCTGCCATTCGCTCCTGTTTGAATCGCGCCGGCGTGGCCCAGAGCGACGTGGACTTGTTTGAGATCAACGAGGCCTTTTCGGCCCAGTATTTGGGCTGTGAAAAGGAGCTCGAACTGGATCGTGACAAGGTCAATGTGAACGGCGGAGCCATCTCCCTGGGGCACCCGTTGGCTGCCACGGGCTCGCGCATGGTGTTGACTCTGATGTACGGCTTGCGCCGCACGGGCAAGCGTTACGGTGTTGCTTCCGCCTGCATTGGCGGCGGACAGGGCATCGCCATCTTGATTGAAAATCCCGGCGCCTAGCTGTGGGGAGCGACGTGAATAGCAACTTGATTCGCAATGGGGCAGACGGAAAGCGCACGGTCGGGCTCGATCCGACCAAGCGTGTATTGTTTTTGACCAAGGATCTGTCCTTGATCACCAAGCAGTTGAAGGGCGAGCTCGACCTGAAAATGGCCGACATCAATCCCGCCGACTTGCTCGACGACATCAACACAGATGTGATGACCCCCGCCTGGGTTTGTTTCAGGCACAAGCCCGAGGACTTGGCACTCGACGCCTACGCGGGCCTGTTGGACGAAAAGGGTGAGCGCGTCTTTGCGACCCGCGCCCTGCTCGACGGCAACTTCCAGGTGATCGTGTCGGGTCAACGCAAGGGGACGGGCTCCAGCCGAGAAACGGCCCCCCAAGCTGAGAAGTGGGGCGGCATCGAATTGGTCGTGGCCGCGTCCTTCGCTCCGATTCACGCTCGCAACAACATCAACTTGGGCCAGTTGATGGGCAGCTACGAGCAGCTCGAGCAACTGCAAGCCGGCGCCGAATTGCCGCTGGCCGACTTTACGGGCGACTACGATCCGGTGACCCGAGCGATTCTTGAGTCGGGCGGCCTGTTTCCCTTCGCGTCGCGCTACCAAGCCGGCGAAGTCAAAGTGCCCTTGCCCGCGACTGAGAAGCGCCCGTTGAACATGGGCGAGAAGATTATCGCCTCACATTTGGTCGGCGCGGAAGCCGGCAAGGCTTGGGTGGCCCCCGGCGATCCCTGCCTGGTCAAAGTGGACGGCGGCTACAGTCACGAATTCACCACCGCGCAGGTGCACTACTTCCTGGGCGCCGAATACGGTGAGGACTACAGCCTGCCCAAGCCGGACAAGTTTGCCGTCTTTGAGGACCACTTGCTTTACGCCACCGGCGTCAAGCGCATGGCTCCGTTCACCAGCCAGATCGAAACCCTGCGCAGCATGCAGCGCGAATTTCAGGCTCATACCAAGGTGCGCGACTACTCCGCACGGGACGGGGTATCGCCCGGAATTTGCCACCAGGTTGCGCGCGAAGAATTCGTCGACCCCGGCGACTTTATCCAGGCCACCGATTCTCACACCTGCATGGGCGGAGGCAACAACGCCTTGACCTACGGCGTGGGTGCGACCGAGTACGCAGGGTTGATTTATTCCGGTTTCACCTTCGTGCGCGTTCCCGATTCGATTCGATTCGAATTGAAGGGCGAATTGCAGCCCGGCTGCACGGCCAAGGATGTGATGCTGCACATTCTTCAAACCCATGCGGTGGCCGAGAACACTCTCGATCGCATCATGGAATTCGGCGGGCCGGGCCTGGCTTCGCTCGACATGGACGAGCGCGCGACCCTGTGCAACATGGCGACCGAGTGCACGGCTAAATCGGGCATCTGCGAAGCGGATGAAGTCACGCTCGAATGGTTGAAGTCGCGCCGCAAAGATCAGAGCGAAGCGCAAATACGCGCCAGCTTCATCACTCCGGATGCGGAGGCTGAGTATGGCGGCGGCGTGCACGAGATCGACCTGTCCGCGCTCAAGCCGATGGTGGCCAAGCCCAGCGACCCGACCTATGGGGCCACAATCGACGAACTCGGCGAGGTCGCCATCGACATCGCCTACGGTGGTTCCTGCACGGCGGGCAAGGAAAGCGACCTCGACTTTTACGCCAGCGTGCTCAAGGAAGCCGAAGAGTGCGGCCGCGGATTGGCATCGGGCGTGTGCATGTACATCCAATTCGGAAGCGGCAGCGTGCGTGAATATGCGCTCGAGTGCGGCTACCTCGACTTATTCAAGCGCATGGGTGTCAACGTTATCGATCCGGGCTGCGGCGCGTGTATCGGATGCGGCCCCGGCGTTTCCGAGAACACCGAGCAAGTCACCGTGAGCGCCATCAACCGCAACTTCACCGGCCGTAGCGGGCCGGGCAAGCTCTACTTGGCTTCTCCCTTGACCGTCGCCGCCAGCGCGATCGCCGGTTCGATTGTCAGCTACAAGCCGGGCATGTTTCGGCAAACTGTTTCTTCATGAGCCGGGGGCCGGGCGAATTCAAGCTCGGGCCTTTGCAAAGTACATCAACCAAAAGGACTCCACGCATGGCCGGGCGCGCAAGCCTGGCTCGTGGACGAACTAAACAACCACTGGTGACGACTGGGCTTCCAAGATTGGGGGCTCGCCTTGTTGCCATCGCAACCGTGAAGCGGCATAGCCGCGGGCGCGGAAGAGCGCGGCCCCTTGGAGCGCTCGCATTCCGAGTCCCTTACCACGCATTCAGATGAGCGAATACGACATTGCAGTTATAGGCGGGGACGGCATCGGCCCCGATGTCACGGCCGAAGCCATGAAGGTTTTGGACGTCGTTTCGGAAATCTTCGGATTCCGGTTGCGGCGCACGGAATACCCCTTCGGCACCGACCACTACTTGGCTACCAAGGAGATTTTCCCCGACAAGGCCTTTGAAGAGGTGCAGGGCATGAATGCCATCTTCCTAGGTGCCATCGGTGATCCGCGCGCGCCCGTCGGGCTGATCGAGTTCGGCATCATCGCGAAGTTGCGCTTCGAACTCGACTTGTTCGTGAACCTGCGCCCGATCAAGCTCTACGACGAGCGCCTGTGTCCGCTCAAGGGCAAGACGGTAGATGATGTGGACATGATCATCGTGCGGGAAAACACCGAGGGTGCGTACTCGGGGATGCACGGCTTCGCCCACAAGGGCCAAGCTCTGGAGGTGGCCACGCAAACCATGGTTTACACCCGCGCTGGTGTCGAACGCGTCATTCGCTATGCATTCGAAATTGCGAAGACTCGACCCCGCAAGCAAGTCACCCTGATCGACAAGGCCAACGCCGTGCGCGCGCAGGATCTGTGGACGCGCACCTTTGCAATCGTGGCCGCGGAGTACCCCGATGTGAAAACCGACCACGCCTATGTGGATGCGGCTTGCATGTGGATGGTCAAAAACCCCGAGTGGTTTGACGTGGCGGTTACGCCCAACTTGTTTGGGGACATCATCACCGACCTGGGCGCCATGGTGCAGGGTGGTATGGGGATTGCCGCCAGCGGCAACATTCACCCGGGCAAGGTCAGCTTGTTTGAGCCGATCCACGGTTCGGCTCCGAAATACGCCGGCAAGGGCGTGGCTTCTCCGGTGGCGGCCGTTATGGCCGGCAGCATGATGCTGAATTACCTAGGAGAAACGGCAGCGTCCGAGGTCATGGAGAAGGCCGTCGCGGATCTTCTTCGATCGGGCCGCTTGAAGGGCGTCGGCACGGGCGATCACCGCACGGAGGAAGCCGGCGAACTGATCATGTCTGAAATCAAGTCCTTGACCGCCAAAGTGTAGGGACGGATCCTCGAGCCGCTTGAATACACGAGCCGCTCAAATTGTTGCCATCGAGTCTGGGCCCCGACTTGCGGGACGCAGCTCAATCAATCGGGCTTGGGACAGTGGGGCGCCTGCGCTTCCGTTCCAAGCCCGTTTCCATAGCCATTCGAATCCAGCGAGCCACTCTTGCGCGAAGGCGGGCTCCCAACAGAGGTCGATCAGATGGGGTCAGTAAGTCGAATAGACGTTGCGATTGGTTCCGGGCGGAGCCGTTCGCCGCTTCGCAGTCGCGTCCTTCCCGTGGCGCTATGTGCCTTGTCCTTGCTTGCGCTTGGAGCTTGCCGCAGCTCGAAACAGGATGTGTTGACAAAGTCCATTGGCAATCTGTCCGAGCTACCCAGGCCTTCGGAAGCAGCCATCGAAGCGCTGAGCGCCTTGACGGATGAACATTTCATTGCTGCGAAAGCCGATGGCAGCTTGATCGAGCTAGTACTTGGCCGTGTGAACGACGGACCGCCGCTGACGATCTCCGTGCACAGCACCGAGGGTGAGGGCATTACTCTCCTGCGGGTCCTTTTGGATGGAGATGTGGCCAGCCTACACCGCGCCGTCACGGGCAAGCGGCTGCCCGAGTTCGAAGGCGACATCAGCGCCGAATTCGTCAGCGATGTCGGCGAGTTGTCGGAATTCCCCTAAGCGGAGAGGCGCCGAGGTTGCTTTTTCTTAGGAGGCGGCACGCAAGCATTTGCAGAACCAGCTGCCGCTAATTCCCCACGCTTGCATGTCGGTTCAGGATTTTGGCTTACAGATTGCGCAGCCAGAAGTCTTCCATGGAAGTGAACAAGTGGATTTGTGCCGCTCGATCCGAAATGCCGTGCTTGCGCATGGGGTAAATGAGCATCTCGAATTGAATATTGGCGTCAATCAGCGCGTCCACGAACTTCCAAGAGTTTTGGGGATGGACGTTGTCGTCGTAGGTGCCGTGCACCAACAGGAGGCGGCCGGATAGGTCACCCGCGCGCTGCACAAGATTGGTGTTGGCATATCCGTCGGGATTGGCTTCGGGAGTGCGCATGGAAAACTCCGTGTAGCGCGTGTCGTAGTACTTCCAATCGGTGACGGGCGCTACGGAGACTCCTGCTTTGAAGGAGTCGGAGCGAGTCATGTGCAGCAACGTATGGGTACCGCCGCCGCTCCAACCCCAGATGCCCAGGCGGTCGGGATCGGCCCAGCTTTGCCGCTTGATCCATGCCACGGCGTCTTGGATATCGCTCAACTCGCCGTCGCCCATAACATCCAAAAGGCTTGAGTTTTCCGTCGCCTTGGAGCGCCCCGTGGCGCTGCGGTTGTCGACTACCATGGTCAAGTAGCCATGCCTCAGCATGATTTGATCAAAGTAGTTCCGGCGCGAATCCCAACGGTCTTGAACCATCGGTGCCGCCGGACCGCCGTAAACATGCAGGATGACGGGGTAGCGTCGATTGGGGTCGAAGTCGGCCGGCTTGAGCAGTTTGGCCGGCCTCGGGAAGCCGTCACTGGTCTCAATTTCAAAGAGTTCTGGCAGCTCGAGGTCCAGTTTGGCCAAGAGGTCGAGACGCTGCTCGGAAAGGGCGACGGTCATGGTTCCGTCGGCGCGGTGCAGACTTAGGGAAGGCAGCTCGTGCAAAGCCGAGTGGTTGTCCACATAGAATTGTCCGTTGGGGCTGAAGCTGATGCGGTGGGTTCCCTTGCGCTGTGTCAAGCGCACGGGCTCGCCGCCGGCTAGGGGAGCCGCAAAGAGTTGGCGTTCGAGGCTCGATGGATTTTGAGCCGTGAAGTAGACCTTGCCGCCTGCTTCGTCCACGGCGCAGGCCGCGCGATCCTGCCAATCGGCACCCAATTCAGACGCTTTGCAGGCCCACTCGCCGGAGGTGAGCGTGCGCTCTACTTGGCCGTCGGAAGCGACGACGTAAAGGTGGGCGTAACCGCTGCGTTCCGAACGCCACAGGAAATTGCCGTCTGCCAGGGGCCGCAAGTCATCACCGAAGTTGAACCAGCCCGACTGGGTTTCGCTGAATAGAGGACGCGCGGGACCGTTGGCGGCCCCCGCATGCAAGACTTGGATACGCTCCTGATCGCGGCTGAGCGTTTGTAGCAATAGGCCGGATGCGTCGGGTGTCCAATGCACGCGTACAAGGTATTCCCACTCACCGGGAACTTCGATCCAGCGCGTGTCGCCTCCGGCAGCGGGAACCACGCCCAACTTGACGCTGGGGTTGACGCCGCCGGCCTTGGGATAGCGTTGCTTGATCAGAGTCGGAACGGTGGTGCGGTGATCGACGTAGTGCATCAAGTCGACTTGGGACTCGTCGCTTTGCATATAAGCCAAGCTTTTTGAATCCGGTGACCACCAATAGCCGGCGTCGGAGCGACCGTAAATCTCTTCCCAGTACACCCAGGGCAACTTGCCGTTGAGCAAATCCTCAGTTCCACCGCTGGTCAGTTGGCGTTCGGCGCCGCCGTTGACAGCAACCACAAAAAGGTCGTTATCGCGAATGAACGCCACCATTTGCCCATCGGGTGCGATGCGAGCGCTGGATTCCTCGGCATCCGTTTCCGTCAAGCGCATGAACTTACTCGCGAGTGTATCCAGCACGTAGATGTCGTCCTGGAACATATAGACCGCGCGCACACCGGCGCGATCCCAACCGCTAGGCCATGCCAATTTGGTCGGAGTATCCTCACCAAGTTCCCTTTCCAGGGTGGCCAGGGCACGCTCGGCGTTGACAGCCGGCTTGCGCTCGCCGCTGGCGGGATCCAAAAGATCAAAGCCTCCAACTTCGGATTCACTCGAAAGTTTGGAGATCAGCAATTTGCTATCCGCGCGCCAATGGGTGCTGGGCAACGCGCTCAACGCCCGTCGTTCGGCACTTTGGATCCACTCCATGCTGATAGCGGTCTTGGGGCCGCTATCGGGGGAGGATTGAGGGGCTCTGCAAGCGCTGGCCAAGGTGGCGCTGAGCAGTGCAATGGTGGAGGCGGAAAGCAGCTTGTTTCGCATGAAAATCGTGTGGCAGACCGTTTTGGGTCCCAAGGCAAGAAGGTGGATAGTGGCGAGATCCTAACGTGGCTTGAGCCCGCACGGAAAGCCGAGGCTAGACTGCGGCGATGAGTTCAAGCCATCCCTTCCACTTGGCCTTTCCAGTCCGAGATTTGGACCTAA
This sequence comes from Planctomycetota bacterium, assembly GCA_029259675.1. Classification (GTDB taxonomy): domain Bacteria; phylum Planctomycetota; class UBA1135; order UBA1135; genus JAJDES01. Next base: position 4,762 of record JAJDES010000457.1, on the reverse strand, counting down.
CACGCGCCTTTTACGCTGGGCTGCTTGGCTGCAGCATTGGGCGCGAGTCCGAGCGCTGGATCGATTTCAATTTCTTCGGGCACCAAATCACCGCTCACTTGCTGGATTCGGAGTCCGAGAGCGAGCGTAACGCGGTTGATGGCGATGCGGTCCCGGTTCCCCATTTCGGCGCCATTTTGGATATGGAAAGCTGGCGGGAATTGGCCGATCGCCTGCAGCGGGCGGGCGTGAATTTTGAAATCGGGCCCCGAGTGCGTTTTCGCGGACAAGTCGGAGAGCAGGCGACCATGTTCTTGTTCGATCCCTCGGGCCATGCGCTGGAATTCAAAGCCTTTGCCGATCAGCGGCAGATCTTCGCGGCGGAGTAAGCCACCCGGAACCAGCGCTCCATTCCATGCAGCGGCACCTGTGGCACCAGCAAGTACCGGACTTTTGTCGGCGATAGGTTGTGGCCGCTTGCGGCAATGGGCCGCGGTCGGCGCCCTCAATCGTTTGAGCTTCCGTCGTGCGTCTCGTTCTGGGCCAAGTGAACTGCGACTTGGGGGAACCGCAAGGGAGGGCGATGCGAGGGCGCGCAGCCTGCCGGGCTAAGCGCAAGGCACATGGGAATCAAGATCGCAGGCCAGAGTGGCCGACCGATCATCAGGCTCTAGCCGCCTTACTCATTGTGGAAGAACACAAGTGCCCCCGCTGTCTTGGAAGTTTGGCTCCGTCCTACGTTGGCGAGGCCAGGGATAAATTTCTCAAGTGTCAGCACTGCGACTACTTGCACGATGTTCGCGACGCGGGTTTTGTAGAAACAGAGGAAGTCGAAGAATACACGGACGAAAACGGCAATCGTGTAACGCGCACACGCCGCGTGATGCACAACCGCAGTGATTTCGAACCGCGAAAATTGCATTCGAACCGCGTCGAGAGCGAGGGCCCGTCCTTTCTGATTACGGAAGGCACGGAGGGCTTTGAGCAATTCAACGAATGGCTCCAATCCGTGGGCAAGGCTACGGGTGGTGAACTTCAGTCCGTGACTCTGCGTTCGCCCGAGGAGTTAAAAAACTTGGGCCTTGGGCACATTTTGGAAATGAGCGGCTTCAAGAGCGCCGAAGGGATCGTGGATGGCCTGGATCGATCGGCATTTCCAAATGGGGGAGTGATCATCGATGGGCCCCATGCCGAAAGCATTCTTGAGCAGTTGAAAGCCGGAATACCCGTTATGGCGGAAATCTCGGGGACTCCGGCTACCGTGGCAACCACCGACTTGCTGCAGAGACAGGATCGCGACGGGGCTTTCGAAGAGCCTTCACCTGTGCGCCGAAAGCGACGCAACAAGTCGCATGCGAGCTACAGCAGCAAAATGGCTCCGGCAATCAAAACCAAGCGCACGAACGATGTGCTGCGCATGACGGTGGCGCTGCTCTTGGGAGCGGTGGTTGCCTTGGGCTTCGTGGTCTTGAATCGCTAAAGCACGCCGGGCTTCATTCGTATCCAAACCGGCGCGTGATCGGAAAGATCGGCCCTCTTTTCGATCCAAGCTTCGCTTACGGAATCCGCAAGGTCCGGCGTGACGAGGCAGTAGTCAATACGCCAACCGAGGTCCTTCTCCCGCGCTCGGCCGCGATTGGACCACCACGAATAAAGACCGGGCGTTGTCGGGTGGAGGGTTCGCAAGACATCCACCCAACCCTGATCCAACAGCTTGGCGAAAATCGCCCGTTCCTCGGGCAGGAAGCCCGAATTCTTCTCGTTGCGTTTGGGAGCGTGAATGTCGATGGGCTCATGTGCGATGTTGAAGTCTCCGCACAAGACGGCCGGCCGACCTTCCTTCAGGATCTTCGCGCTGAAGGTTTGCCAGTGGTCCAACCACTCGTATTTGCGAGTTTGGCGCTCTTCCGAGCTGGAACCCGAAGGCAGGTATATGGAGAAAAGGCTCCAAGTTTCGAAATCAGCGCGCAGGATACGCGCCTCTGCATTGGACCACTCGAGTTCGGAGCCCGTGCGATAGCGTTCGACTTCGCCCTTGGAATAAATCGCAACTCCCGAATATCCCTTCTTCTGCGCTGAGATCCAGCGCGTGTTGTAACCCACGGGTGAGTGAACTTTCGGTTCGACCTGTTCGCGCACGGCCCTCAGTTCCTGCAAGCACAGGAAGTCGGGTTGTTTGCGTTTGAGCCAGCGCGAGAATCCGCGTCGCTCGGCCGCCCGAATACCATTCAGGTTCAAGCTGCAAATGGTTGTGCCGGGTTTTTGTCCGGTTGCCTTACTCGCCATGGGCTCTGCGTTCCGCCCTGGGCGGCCCTTTCCATTGCACTAAACCGGAACGTAGGGGATCGAGGCGTCGGGCCCCGAATCTACCGCTGCTGAAATTTTTGAGCGCGCATGCCGTGTGTAGCGCAGGGCACAATCCAATTCGACGCTTTCGGACGGCAAGAATCCCGAAAGCAGGGTCTGACGCAACTCGAAGATGCAGAGTGGATCGATGGCCCAATCCTCAGAGTTGTGGTCCAAGCTTTCCGCCTCCGGCAGCAACGGATTGGAGGGCAGCATCGGCCCGCATTTGCGCAGGAAAGATTCCAGCTCACGACTCGATAAAAAGGCGGAACCTTTCAGTTCTCCGCTGGATTCGGCGCGCAAGTACAATTCTTCGCGCCCTTGACTGGTCACGCTCAACTCAAAACGACTCGGGCATTCGGAGCGTGAGAAAACACCCAAGGAGGCGCCCGCGCCTGTGAAGCGTTCGGTCAATACGGCGCCCAGGCGCGAGGCCATTGCGCGGTGTGGAATCCAGGCGGATGCGCGATCGTCCGCTGTGCTTTGGACTGCGATGAAGGCTGCCAATTCCTGGGGAGCCGAGCCGAGCAACTTTCCGGTAACCCCTTCAACTTCCGTAAAACACAGTCCGACCCAGGCGTGTCCGCGCTGAATGTGCAGGCGGAACCCGGTGCGGATTGTCTCCGCTAGTGCCGTGGGTTGCGCCCGATATAGCACTAGGCAACGGCTGGCCATGCGGCGGCGCAGGGGTGTGAGGACTCCCATGATCGAGGTTCGCTTTCGCCTCAAGTCTATGCCGCGATCCGCCGGCTGTGGACCTTCGCTCCCGAAAACAGCTCCGGCAGTTTCAGATTCGTACCAAAGTACCGCGCACGCAATCGATAGGAGTTCCCGATTGCAACTCCGTGCCGCCGCTGGTCGAACTCACACCTCGGCCCCTGAGCGCAAATGTCTTTCGGCGCGCGCCGGGGTCAGCGCTTCTCGGCGCAGGGCTCCAGATAGCCGGTGGCCCAGGCCAGCCCTTCGGCGGGACTGCGCTCCATGGCTTCAAACAACTCATTGACCGGCGCCCGCCCCTTGAGTGTGTAGCAATCGAGGAAGCGGGCGGCGCCTTCGAGGTGTTCCTCTCGAAAGAATCCCTTGGGCAGTCGGCGAGCGCCGTCCAAAGCCAGGGGCCAGACGTAATTGCAGAGGTCGGCCAGCTCGCTATCTCTCAGGCCGGCTCCGGCAGCGCGCTCCCAAAGTTGCTGCAACTCTGAGCGTTTGCTCGCTAGGTGTTCGAGAGCGGAGTTTCGCGCGCGATCGTCGTACAAAAGTCCGGCTAGCAACACGGAGGGGGCTGTTCGCCAGCGTGGCTTGACGGCTTCGGGCGCGCGCATCTCCAGGAAACCGCGCAAGCGAACTTCAAAGAAGAGCGTCGTCAGGTGGTATTCAAAATCGGCCAATGTCGGGTAGCCGTATTCGTCGTGGCCCTTCTCAATCCAATCCCGGAAGCTGAAGCCGGGTACGCCGCAGGTGGAACTGCCATCCTCTTTCCAAAGGATCATGACGTCGGCCGATAGGGCCGCTTGCGTCCATTGATCGACGGGATCGTCGCTACTTCCATCCAGAATGGCGCTGGGAAAACCGGCGCGTGTTTCGTCGATGATTTGCCAGGCTCGCGCTCGTCCGCTAACGGCCCACTCGCCGTCTTGTTCGCGCACGGGGCTCGAAGCGAAGGTGGCTGTGACGAGCGGACTGACCAAGTTGGAGAGCAGCCAACGCTCTTCGGCAACGCCGGGCGGACCCAAGTCGAGGTTGACCTGCATGCTGCAGGTGTGGCGCATCATCGTGCGGCCGCCGACTCCGCGCTTTTCGAAGTAGCTCTGCATGCAGTGATAGCGCGGAGCGTTTAGTTGCATCGGCACATCGGCGACGTCGTGCCACAGGTCGAGTCCGCTGAAAGCGAGGGCGACGCCGCGCGCGCCAAAGGCCTTGGTCAACTTGCCCGTGACGTCGGCAGCATCATCGAGTGCCAAGGCGCCGCTGGCGTGCACCTTGGTCGAGTGCTCGATTTGGCCGCCGGGCTCGAAGGTCAGGCTGCCGCCGTTGGCCATCATGAACTTCGGCGGTGGCTTCTGGTCGACGGGGCGCGGGCTCAACCACCGGGAGCTCGCGCTGCTCTCGGCCGCCAATTGGTCGATGGTCTCCAGGACTCCGCCCGCACCTTCCAGGGGCAAGCGCCCATTCGCTCCACCTTTGGGGCAAACGCGGATGGCGAAGCCCTCGGGCTCCAAACCGATTTTGCCAATTCGCCCTGCAGCCGAATCAGTCTTGAAGACATTCGCGGCGACATGTTGTCTGGCCGCTGCGTGGGTCACGAATTCGCTTGGGTTTTTGGTCGGCATTCGAAAGTGCTGGGGAGGACCGGGCTCTGAGTCCGTGGCCGGTCGTGGATTCTATCCAGGGGAGCGGGGGGCTTCCCGGGTCATTTTGGTTGGAGCGCTCCGGGCTCGGT
>JAJDES010000456.1 GCA_029259675.1 Planctomycetota bacterium | reverse complement strand
AACGAATTCGCCCTCTCCGCCACGCTCGCTTTCGAGTGCTGGATCGAAGAGCCCCTTAACAACGGCATCTCCCTCGTCTTCGACGGTGGTTTCCTTGCCAACAACACCCCGGACGACTCGGGCGAGCTTGACCTCACCTGCTCCGGCGTTGGCGTCATCGAAACCGGTTGGGCCGTTGTTCGCGCTTTGAACAGCAATCCCCCGCTGCTCGGTGCCATCACTGCAGGTCCGGGCTTCGCCTCGATCGACGGTGGTCACCTTCTGTGGGAGTCGGGCGACAAGTCTGACGGCAACTTCTTCACCCTCTAGGCCTTACCCTTTGAGAACTGCGCAAGCGGTTCACAACTGGAACGGAATAGAGTGTTGACCTAGGTCAACGCATTCAGAGACCGGGCAGTGCCACTCGCTGGCGCTGCCCGGTCTTTTTTTGTGCCCGGCTCGAGCGTCCAAGGCCCGAGTCATTGCGGACCGCCGCGCACGTTCCCCGGGCAAAGCTCGCGCCCCGTTGCGCCGCCCCTGTGGAGAGCAACCCTCACACGACTCAGCTGGTACACGCCTGTGTGCTGCATACGAGCGTGCTGTGCGGGCGTGGAGCAGCGCCCTTGGATCAACTGCGACAGTCCCCGGCTATCCGCAACCTGCGAGCGACGGGCGCCATGGGGACGAGCGAATGGCACCGCTCAGCATGAGACGGGTCCGATCGGGACGTCTCCTGCGCTTGAACGCCGACCCCGTGAGCATCCACTGCAAAGTCCCGCGTGTTGATTCGGCGCTTTCCCAACTGTCCCACTTCAAACAGCACAGACCGGTGCTATAGGTCAGCGCGGCCCCGATGCTGTTCGAGCTACAGCGCAGTCGCCGGCTTGGCTAATGACTTGAGTGACTCGTTTCGGTGCAAATAGGGATTCGCTTCGTCTCAATTGGATAAGGAATTGGCGAATGCAAAAAAAATTCCTATCAAATTCGCCTCGCGCCAATTCTCGGGGCATTTTTGATTCGCAGGGTTGTGTCAACGGCCCTAGCGATCCGTTGCCGGCTCTCAAAACGAGCCCCTATTTCATTCCCAGCGAATTGACTCTGGAGCCTCCCCTTGGGAACTCAATCCATCACAAAAACACTCGCTCAAGCCGCCGGCCAAGTCCGTCGCCGCGCTCTATCGGTGCTACCCATCGCCGCGCTGTTGTGCTCGCCCCTGGCCGCTGGGGGCCGCAATCCGGGCAGTGTGCTGATCTACCCCATTCATCGATCCGGCGGTGCGCTATTCACCACCGTCAGCATCACCAATACGCACCTCCTGCCAATTTCGGGTACCACTTTGGGAGGATCCACAAACCTCCATTTTCAGTACGTCAATGTGCTGCCCGATCCGGCCCAGCCCTTGATTCCCAAGGATTGCGCCATCGTTGATCGGATTGAATTCCTAACGCCGGCAGACACTCTTTCTCTACTGACCAGTTGCCACAACGCCACAGGTGGACAAGAGGGCTACTTGGTTGTGACGGCCCAGGATCCCCTCTTGCAACCGACGGCTTGGTGCCACAACTACCTCGTGGGTTCGGAACTGGTGATCAATGCCCTGGGCGGCATGTATTCAATCAACGCCATTTCGATGCGTTCACCGCAGCCCGGCCGCACGGCCACCGATCGCGATGGTGACGACGAACTCGATTTCGACGGCATCGAATACGAGGGCCTGCCCGAACACCTGTACATCGACAACTTCCTGGCCCAGGGCCAATCTTCACTGACACTGCTCAATATGACCGGCAGCATCGACAACCACGTTGCTTCGCTCGCGATCGACATTTGGAACGACAACGAGTATGCGCTGTCGTCCACGCTGAGCTTTAAGTGCTGGATTGAAGAGCCGCTGCTCAACATTAGCTTGGTTTTCAGCGACGGGTTCCTGGCCAACAACACGCCCGACGATCCTTCCGAGCTCGATATCGACTGCGACAATGTCGGCGACTTGGAAATGGGTTGGGCCCGGATTCGCGGCCTGAACGCCAGCTCGCAGGGACAGTCCATCCCCAACCCGGCCATCCTGGGCGCCATTACCGCCGGCATCGCTCCCTCTATCGACGGGGGCCATTTGCTCTGGGAAAGCTCCGAGTCCCAGTGGAACGGCGATTTCGCCAAGTTCGGAACGATCGACTTCGAGTTCCCCGAATAAGGCAGCCACTATGAAGAACCATAAATTCACTGGGGCTTTTTCGCCCTTGCTAGCAACAGTCCTTATGGGCGTTCTCGCAGGTTCCAGCCTGCACGCGGACGGACGCAAACCGGGCAGCGCCTTGATCTTCCCGATCCATCGCTCCGGCCCGGGTCTGTTTACGGTAGTCAGCGTGACCAACACGGAACTTGTGCCGGCCACCCCGATATCACTGGGCGGAACAACCGGGCTGCACTACGAGTACGTCAATGTGGTGCCCAATCCGAACAACACCTTGTTGCCGATCGCCTGCGAGGTCGTGGACCGCATTGAACTCTTGACCCCTGCGGACACAAACTCGCGCTTGACGACTTGTCACAACGCCACCGGCGGCCAAGAGGGCTACCTCGTCGTCAGCGCCTTGGACCCCAACCAATTCAATACGCCTTGGTCCCACAACTCTCTGATTGGCTCCCAACTGGTCGTCAATGGACTCGGCGCTTTGTATTCCATCAACGCGATCGCCTTTGAATCTCCCCAGCCCAAGGGTTCCATAACCGACTTGGATGCAGACGGTCAGTTGGACTTTGACGGCCTCGAGTACGAGGGCATCCCCGACGAACTCTACGTTGACAATTTCGTTTCGATTGCCGGCTCTTCACTGACACTGATCAACTTGACGGGCGGCACCGGCTTCAAGGCCAACCTGCAATTCGACATTTTCAACGACAACGAGTTTTCATTGTCGTCCACAGTGACGTTCCGCTGCTGGATCGAAGAAGAGCTCTCGGACTTGAGCCCCGTATTCAACACGCAGTTTCTGTTCCAAAACACGCCCCACGATCCGTCCGAATTTGACGTCCACTGCGACAATATCGGCGATTTTGAAACGGGATGGGTTCGCATTCGCGGACTCAATGCTTCCTCGAGTGCTCAGACGGTGCCCGATCCCGCCATTGTCGGCGCCTTGACCGTCGGCACATTGCCGGGCTTCAAATTGGACGGCGGAAGGCTTCTGTGGGAGTCCTTCACCACGCAAACCAACGGCGATTTCCTGAAATTCGGCAACATCGACTTCGAGCAATAGCCGGGGATCGTGTGGAGGGACGGCCGATGAAGCTGCCCCCGATTGTCTAAAAAGCCCAGCGTCCCAAGCTCTCGGCAGGATGGCGAGCCGCTGGAAACTTCGGGATCTTCCCTCGCCGCCCCAGGCCCAGCTTCGGGGAACGTCCCCCGCATCCGGCCCAAGAAGGCGCTGGCCCAAAGGCCCGAAAGCTCTGGTGAGCCTGACTGGCGACCGCGCTAGGGTAAGCCCCATGGTTAAGTGGTCCCGCCGCAAATTCTTGGGAGCCGCAGGTCTGCTCGGCGCCGGCGCACTCGGCACGCGCCTTGGATTGCCCTATTGGTGCACGGCTGGAGCCCCCACTCCCCTTAGCGCGGATTTGGCGGCCTTCGTGCAAGCGCGACTGGGCGACCTGCAAATGGAAAAGGTATGGGACCTGCACGTCCACCTGGTGGGCCTCGGCAGCGGTTCAAGCGGCGCCTTTGTGCATCCGCACATGCGCAGCCACTGGCACCCGATCCAACGACTGCAATTTGAGATCTACACCCGTGCGGGAGGCATTCGCGAGCTTGAACACGCCGATAGCCAATATGTGGAGCGCTTGGCGCAACTTGCCCGCGCAGCAAACCCGACCGGCCGGGCCGTGCTCCTGGGCTTTGACATGTTCGTCGATCCAGAGGGCCGGGAACGACCCGAAAAGGGGCCCTTCTACACACCCAATGAGTATGTTCATCAGGTCGCCGCCACAGAAAAGGTCTTCGAAGCCGGGCTTTCTATTCACCCCTACCGCAAGGATGCGGTGCGCCGGCTCGAGCTTGGCGCGGAGCGCGGTGCGCGCTTGGTGAAATGGCTTCCTAACGCCATGGGCATCGACCCCGCCTCGCCCCTGTGCCAGCCGTTCTATGACAAACTGGCCGAACTCAACATGCCGCTTTTGACGCACACCGGCGGCGAGAAAGCTGTCGAAGCGGGTGAGCAAGGCTTGGGGAATCCCCTGAACCTGCGGCGCGCACTGGACTCGGGCGTGCGCGTCTTGGCCGCTCACTGCGCAAGCACGGGGGAGGACGATGATCTCGATCCGCTCGGCACGGTGCACGACAAAGCCAAGCGCGAATCCTTTGATCTCTTCCTACGACTGATGGGCGAGCGACAGTACGAAGGACGCTTGTTCGGCGAATTGTCGGCCTTGACCCAGATCAACCGCTGCGGGCGGCCCCTGCGCGAGATGCTCATGGCGACGGAATTTCACGGCCGCCTAGTCAACGGATCCGATTATCCACTGCCCGCAATTGACCCGCTCTTTAGCACCCGGCTGCTCAAGCAGCGCGGATACCTGTCCGAATCCGATCGGCGCCATTGCAACGCTCTGTTCAAGGCCAACCCACTTTTGTTCGACCTCGTACTCAAGCGCTGCGTACGCGTAGAGGAAAACGGCCGCAGCTATCGCTTCCCGCCCCGGGCCTTCGAATCGGGAAGGCTTTTCGAAGCCTGATGCGCTGGCTCATAAGACTTGTGGCGGGCACGACCGCCAAACTCTTTTACCGTATTCGCCATCTCGGCCAACCCCTGCCGCAACAGGGCCCTTTGGTGCTCGTCAGCAATCACCCCAACGGCTTGATCGATCCGTTGATGCTGCTGCTCTCAACGCGCCGCCCCCTGTCCTTCCTGGCCAAGGAGCCGCTGTTTCGCATGCCCATCATCGGCTCCATGATGCGCGGCATGGGGGCGCTTCCGGTCTACCGCACGATGGACGGAGCCGACACGGCCCTCAACGACCGCACCTTCGAAGCCGCCTTTGAAACCCTGCGCAAGGGCGGAGCTATCGGCATTTTCCCCGAGGGCACAAGTCATTCCGAGCCGGCACTTCAGCGACTGAAAACAGGCGCCGCAAGAATGGCGTTGGGCGCCAGCAATGGCCCCAGTGACCCCATTCAGGCGCGCATCGTGCCCGTTGGTTTGGTCTACAACCACAAGGTCCGCTTTCGCAGCAAGATGACGGTTTGGATCGGGGAGGCAATCTCACTTGAAGACCTTTGGGATGCGCATGCCACCGACCCACGCGAAGCTGTTCGATTGCTCACGACGCGCATCGATGCGGGCCTGCGCAGCGTGACCTTGAATTTGAATCGTTGGGATGACTTGCCGATCCTGCGCTTGGCCGAACGCATTTGGGCCGAAGACAGAAAACCATCGCTTGCTCGCATGCACGCCTTGGCATCGACTTTCGAGCAACTGCACGCGCGCGAACCCGAGCGCATGGAATCGCTGGCCCAACGCGTTGAGGAATTGAATCAGCGCCTGCGCTTCCTCGGCTTGACACTCTTCGATTTGAAGCGCGAGTACACACTCAGTCGCGTCTTGCGCGATTCCATACAACGCGTTGCTTTGCTGCTTATTACTTTGCTGCCGGCGGCCTGTGGCCTATTGATCTGGTATGTGCCCTACCTCGCCGTCGGCCAGTTGAGCAAGCGTCTGCGCAGCTCGCGCGATGTGCGTGCAAGCGTCAAGGTGCTCGCCTCCATCGCGATCTTTCCACTTTGGTATGCAGGCATTATGTATGCGCTGTTGCGTTGGTCCAACCCGCTTGCAACGCTGGCCGGCGCGCTCCTAGCTCCGCTTAGCGGCCTGTGCGCAATCCATTGGGCTGAACGCTTTGGAAAATCGGTATTCGACCTCGGGGCCCTTTTGCGCAGCCGTGCGACACGCCAGTTGCGCGACAAATTGGTCTCGCGTGCAGAAGAGCTTCACACTCAATTTTCAGAATTGGCTGACGAAATGGTTGAGCCGGAAGCCTCCCCACCGACCTAGGAAAAGCTTTCGCCATGCGCGCCAGGCAAGCGGCGAATGAAAGCAGCAGACGGGCTCCTGCGCCGGCAGCAAGGTCTGCGCAGGCCATGCTGCGATCCATTCGCGCGCGGGCTCGCCCATGCCGGGTTCCCAATGCGCACAATTTGCTCACAAGTACTCGGCAGTTAACTCGATTGGGCGGCCATCAACGTCCGAAACAGGAATTCACCGACACTTCCCATCGAGCATCCGCTGAGGCCCTTGCGACAGGGTCCTCCCTCGCCAACGGCCCTCCAGAGGGCAGGCGGGCAAGCTTGTGGAAAGCCTTTCCCCAAATTCCCCGTGACGAGACCCACCCAGGCCCCCGCGAAATCCGCAGCAATCGGCTCCCGCCCCACTGAATCGCAGACATTGCGGCCGGCAATCCGACACATGCGATTGCAAGCATTTATA
>JAJDES010000455.1 GCA_029259675.1 Planctomycetota bacterium | reverse complement strand
GCTGGGTTGAGTGAAATTGCCGACAGTCACCAAGTATTTTTGGCCGGCCTGGAACATGAGTTGTCCAAAGACCATGCCGATACCCGCCAAACCAAAGCCGTAGTGCCAACCAATGGTTTCGCCCACATAGCCGACGATCAACGCAGCCGCTGCGGCACCGACGTTGATGCCCATGTAGAAAATCGTGAAGCCCTTATCCCTCCTAGGATCACCTTGTCCGTAGAGCCCGCCAACCATCGTGGAGATGTTCGGTTTGAGCAACCCGACCCCCATCACGATCAGGGCCAAGGCTAGATAAAAGGCCCAAATCGTTGGTATCGCCATGACTCCGTGTCCGGCACACAGCAACAAACCTCCAATCAACACGCAGCGTTTTTGGCCCCACATGCGGTCTGCAATGATTCCGCCGGGAACCGAAGCGACGTAGACTGCCATCGTGTACCAGCCGTACAACGCCAATGCTTCTTCCTTCTCCCAGCCAAGGCCGCCCTTGGTTGCCTCCGAGTACATGTAGAGCGTCAACAACGCGCGCATTCCGTAGTAGCTGAAGCGCTCCCACATCTCGGTGAAGAAGAGCACGTACAGACCCTTTGGATGCCCCCAAAGAGTTTCCTCGTGGGGAAGCGTTGCTGTTGTTGACGAATTCATGGATCCAGGGCGCCAAGTAGGCGTTTTGGGAAGCAGACCGGCGGGAGCAGCCCGGACAGTCTCCGGATGAAAAAACGGCTCCCGACCTGCTAGTCCAAGTCCGGAGCCGAGCCAATTTTTAGTCGATTCGCGCCAATCTGGCAATCTATGGCGCCGCTGCCACCCCGTTTGCCCGAGGGAGGCCACAAGGGCCAAGGACGACAAGAATGTCCAACCAGTGAGCCACACGAGGCAAGCTTGCGCTGTGGGCGTCCCAATTGCTTGCGGAACTGAAGCCGGGGTAGGACAAGCTCTTTACCGAGTAGAGCGAAAGCAGGCGTTCTGCCCAGCGGCAAGCTTGCAGCCCCAATTTGCTCAATCTCCGGACTAGAAACTCAGCCCCCTTTCATCCCCCTGTATCCTTTTCGATTCGCCAGACCGACGGGCCGCCACCGCGGGCAGCGTTAAGCAGCCCATAAGCCCTAAGCGACGCGCCTATTCGAATGAGTCATCGCGACACGAAACACACAGTCAACATGCGCAGCGCCGAATGCAACTTGCAACCACGCGTGCAGCTCGTGTGGTTCCTCAGCCTTGCGCTAATGCTTTGCAGCGCCTGCGGAGCCGATCACCCCGATCCATCCGGTGGCACCCGAGCGCCCGAGCAAAAGCAAGCCGAGGCCAAGCACATCATTCTGATTACGGTCGATGCGTTGCGAGCCGATCGACTGGGTTGTTACGGCAACGAGCGCGCTACCAGTCCGGCCATTGATCGCCTGGCGGCGGCGGGTGCCATTTTTGTCAATGCCAGCGTTCCCCGTGCAGTTACGCGGCCGTCCATGACCAGCTTTTTCAGTTCGCGTTACCCCAGCGAACACGGCGTGCTCACCAATCGGCATCGCGTGCCCGACGACGAAAAGTTGTTGGCGGAGCATTTGCTGGAAGCGCAATTCCACACCAGCGCCATGGTTGGTGCGTCGACGTTGGACAGCGACAGATCCAATCTCGGCCAAGGCTTCAACGATTTCAAATTGATCGGAAGCGACGAACAGCTCACGCGTAGCGCTGAAAACTACTTGCGCAGTCAATTCGCCCGCAAAGACCGGCGCGAATTCCTCTGGCTGCATTACATGTCCACGCACCTGCCCTACGACCCTCCCGCGCCCTACGATTCGCGCTTCACGGACAGCAATTACGCGGGTCACGCCGACGGTCGCGTGGAAACCCTCTGGAACTCCTTTACCGGCAGTGAGCCCTTCGAAGAATCCGATCACCAGCGCGTCGTCGATCTTTACGACGGTTGCGTTGCCGCCGCCGATGCGTGGATCGAGCGGGTTATCGGCGCGCTTCAAGCGAGTGGCGCGGAGCAAGACACGCTTCTGATCATCACTTCGGATCACGGCGAAGAACTGAGCGATCACAACGGGTTTTACGGCCACCGGCTTTCGCCTTACATCGCCGCCCTGCGCGTACCGATGGTGTTCAGCCAACCCGGCCGCATCCCAACCGGGACCCAAGTCGAAGGCTTGATGACGTCGCTCGACCTGTTGCCGACGGCCCTTGGTTGGCTCGGCTTGCCCCCCAGCGAACGCGCGCGCGGTTACGACCAAACGGCAAGCGTGCTGCACGGGCAAGCATCGGGGCGCCAGTTCGCCATGCGCGAAATGGAGCTCGAAGATGACTTCGTTTGGGGAGTTCGCGATCAAAACTGGAGCTGGGTGTACAACCCCAAGGAACTTCAGTTTTCCTTCGAACACAACGGCAGCACGGGCACTTACCCGATACCAGGCGAAGCCCTTTATCAGGTCAACGAAAGTAGAGCCGAGGATTCCAACGCGCTTGCGCAGCAGCGCGAATTAGCCCGCAAGATGCAAGCGCAGTGGGAAGAGTGGCGCGCGGCTATGGCTCGCGGTGATGCGAGCATTGACCTGGATAGCGAATTCGCTGAAGAGCTCGAGGATCTGGGCTACCTCGGCTACGAGGACTGAAACCACCCTGCGTCCGACCTGGGCCGCGCCCACGCCTTACTCCTGCTCGTCGCCCGCTAAGTACCCGACCGCTTCCAGGGCCTCGACATCTTCCGGCCGCAACTGTGCTTCTTGGCCGAGATAAATGGGTGTCATGCAACGCACTGTCGCCCGCCCCAGTTCCAACATGCGTTCTTCGGCATAGCGAACCCGTGGCGCCAAATTGTCCAGTTCGAGCGGATCCGGGCCCAAATCGTAAGTTTCGGTAAACACACCGTCCCGCAAAGAATCCTCTGATGCGGGCCCGATGAACTTGCTTTCGCCATCGACCACCATGGCCGTGCCTTCCTTGCCGCTCGCCGGACACTCGAAGCTAAACGTCCGGCCGGATTCAGAATCCGTTCGATCCGCCTGCGACAAAAGATTTCTGCCGCCCCAGCGTGGCACGGGATTGAGGTCGAGCAATGCCGTCATCGTGCGGGGAATATCCACCAAGTTCGCGGCCGCCTCCATTCGCCCGGGCGTCAAGCCGGGGCCGCGCAACACGAAGGGCACGCGTACATTGGCATCCCATACGCCGTTGCCGTGAAACAGGCTGCGGTGCTCGCCAAAGGATTCACCGTGATCTGATGTGAACAGCAAGTAGCTGTGCTGCTCGAGTCCCAACTCCTTCAACATGCTCAGCATGTCGCCGAATCCTCGGTCCAAGTCCATCACTCCGCCCCAATAGAGACGACGCAGTTCCTCAATCGAAGCTTGGACCGCAGCGGGCACGTCGCCTTGCATGTCCCAGCCGAGCATCTCTTGCTGCAGGCGTTGGTGCAAACCGGCCCAATCGCCTTGGATGTTCAGCGAATCCCGCGTTGCCGTGCGCGTTTCTTCACTTACTCGGTAGGGGTTGTGCGTGCGGTAGGTTTGAACGAACAAAAATGTCGGTCGGCCGTCGTCCGCTGCGTAAAACTCTTCAATGGCGGTGAGCGTATCGGCGAAGTCATCGTGAAAGAGTTCGTCGAAGTACTCAAATCCTTGATCGAAGCCGAAACGCCTGGAAACAAGCAGTGAGTCCGTAATGGCGCCGGTGCGATAACCGGCAGACGCAAAAGCTTCCGCAAGCGTCACCACATCGCGCTCCAACGCGCGCTTGGCTTTGTAGGCGCCGTGTTGGAACGGAAAAATTCCGGTCATCATCGACGCCTGGGCCGGCAACGTCCACGAGGCCGGCGACCACGCGCGCTCAAAGACCACGGCCTCGTCCGCGAATCGATCCAAGTTGGGCGTTAGATCGTGCTCAGTTCCGCCGTAAACCGTCATGTTGTCGGCGCGGAAGGTGTCGGCCAGGAAAAGCATGGCGCCCTTAGCTTCCTCGCCCCAGGGCCGCTCACCATAGCTTCCGACTTCGGTCGGGCCGATCACCGGCACCAGCACGGCCCCCACCGCTGCGGAGCCTTCAATTTCGAAACGAAAGCGGCCGGCGCTCATTCCGGTCTCTGGCAATGCTAGCTCGTATCGAGTGGAGCGAACCAAATCCGCCACCGGCTGCTTTTCTTCCAGCAGCAGCTCGCCGTTCAAAAGCACGCGCAAACTGAGAGTGCCCGCATCCTGACCCAACACCTTTGCCGTCGCGCTGGCGGCGAATGCAAAGCGCAGGGAACTCGAAGCTGGAATGTCTGCAACGACTTCTTCGCCGTGCCCGGACCAAAGTGGAATGCCGTCGCAGGCGAATCGATCGAGGGCCACGCGCCAAACGCCGTCTTCCGCATAGCCGCGATCCACAAATACCCGGTAGCGGCAATCGGGCGGCAACTCGTCACTGCCTGTGAACAAGTAGACGTATTCGATCACGCCGCAAAAGGAGCCGGGCTCGATATTGGCGGCTGCGACCAAGCGTTTGGAATAGCGCAGGAATGCGAAGTCTCCATCGGGACCGATCAAGCGTTGCGGGTCGCGCGCGGCGTCCGGCAATCCAAACCCCCAAAT
Source organism: Planctomycetota bacterium (assembly GCA_029259675.1). Lineage (GTDB taxonomy): Bacteria > Planctomycetota > UBA1135 > UBA1135 > JAJDES01. Next base: position 1,318 of record JAJDES010000455.1, on the reverse strand, counting down.
CGGGCGCTTGCAGCGCCACGCACCCTGGCGCCAGGGAACCTTTTCCCAGTCGGCTGATTGGAACAGCGTTTCGACCCACCAACCGCGACCGGCCGCGTCCGCTTCAATCAGGAGCTCTCCGCCGCCGATGAACGGCGCTTCCCATGCGCGCCCCTCGCCGGCACTGGTCGCCGGCTCGAACCCGTCGGCCAACTTGACCCAACTTGGTCCCCGCTCACCTCCGCAGGACCAAAGCAGCAGCAAGAGCACCGAGCAAAGGCTGCGCTGCAAGAGGGCGCAGCGAGGCGCGAACGCGGATCGATGGGGATGTAGGGGAATCACGCGGCAGAGTCTAGCAACCCATTTCAGCTTGCTGCGTCTGCAGTCAAGGGACGCGGGACCGGCTAGTTGAATGGAAACGAAATGGAGGTCCACCGGGAGGCCGAAGAAGACCGCCGAGCCTGCGGATCGTGCCGCCAAAGAGGCCGATTGCTTGACTCGCTTGAAGCAAGGTCCGTTTCGCGGTCAGCCGCGCCCAGGCACCAAACTCAACCCGTTCGAGCAATGGAACGCGCTTGGAACCATTTGAGAGCCTGCTCTTGGCCGGCAGTTCGCACGACCCCGGCGGAGGGACAAGTGCGAATGCCCCCGACGCAGAAGCTCCACCGCATCCACAAGGGTGTCGCGGATGCCGCGCTCCTGCTACGGTCCGCTGCCGATCCAGGTGCCTCCGAAGTCACGACTTTCGTGCTCGATTCACTCCGCTGCCGCGAACACTCATCCCATGGCCGACAAGAAGAGCTGGTTCCCCGACTCATTGGTGTTGATCACCGCCATCATCTTCTTGGCGCAGCTTTTGACGTACGTCGTACCCCCGGGTGAGTACGACCGCATCCCCGTTCCCGACCATCCCAGTCGAACGATGGTGGATCCCGATAATTTTCTCTACCTGGCGGATGCGGAAGCCGGCGTCGAAAACGGGGGGGGACACGAGTCGCTGCCGATCTACCACATGCTCTTGGCCCTTCCGCGCGGCTTGGGGGAAGCCCAAGACATCATCTTTCTCGTCTTCCTCGTCGGGGGCGTGATTGCGGTTTTGCGTTCAACCGGCGCGATTGACGCGGCCCTGCACACTGCGGTTCAAGCTTCCGGCAACAAGCCGGGGCTGTTGATTGCCACCTGCTTGTTCATCTTCGGCTTGGGCGCCTTCACGATCGGCATGGGCGAAGAGTACGTGCCCTTGATTCCGATCCTCGTGACCATGTGCTTGGCCATGAAGATGGATGCCATCGTGGCCATGGGCATCGTTTGGGTGCCCTACGGCGTGGGCTGGGCCACG
>JAJDES010000454.1 GCA_029259675.1 Planctomycetota bacterium | reverse complement strand
AATGTGCGAGTTGATCTCGACCACGGTGCCCGCAATGGGGGAGTTGAGGTCGGCCACGGCCTTGACGGATTCGATCTCGCCCAGGGTCTCGCCGGCTTCCAAAACGCGTCCCACCTCGGGCAGGTCGCAGTAAACGAGATCGCCTTCATTGCCACTGCAGAGCTCATTCACGGCGAAATCAGTGATCCCGATGATCATCGTGTCACCGTCGGTCTTTACCCATTCGTGGGTCTTTGCGTATTTGCGGTCGTCGGGGCGCATGGGCATTTTGTTATTGAGGGTCAGGTGTCTTGGTGTCACCACGGGGTGCCACAGCTCTGGGTTACTTGCGGGTGCGTGAGTAGAACGGCAGTTCTTGGACCACACAAGCTTGGCGCTTGCCGCGCATGTCCAATTCGAGCTCCAGGCCGGGCGTGTCACTGCCCAACTTCAGGTAGGCGGAGCCGATTTTGCTGTCGATGGTGGGGGAGACGCTGCCGGAACAGACGTGGCCCACTTCTTCCTCGCCGCGATAAATGGCCATGCCCTGGCGCGGTACGCGCGGGCCGCTGGTGGTGATGCCCATCAGCCGTTTGGTCGGCGCAGCCTTGACCGCGGCCAAGGCCTCGCGGCCGATCCATTCACCCTTTTCTTCGCGGAAGGAAACCCCGAAGCCCAATCCGGCTTCGATGGGGTTGTGCTGCTCGTCGATTTCGTGGCCGTACAGGGGCATGCCCGCTTCCAAACGCAGAGTATCGCGTGCGCCCAAGCCGATCGGGAGCAGGCCGTGGGGCTTGCCCGCTTCGAGCAAGGCGTTCCAAACTCGCTCGGATTGATCCTGGGGGAAGTAGATCTCAAAGCCGTCTTCGCCGGTGTAGCCCGTGCGGCTGATTCGAATGTTCTGCATGCCGGCCACGGTTCCGTAGCCGAAGCGGTAGTAGCCGATGTCCGCCAAGTTGCAGTCCTCGGTCAGTGACTGCAGCACGTCCTGGGAGCGCGGACCCTGAAGGGCCAACATGGCCAACTCTTCCGTTTGCTCGTCAATTTCGATTTCGAAGCCCGCGGCGTGGCTGCGCAGCCATTCCAAATCGCGATCGGCGTTGGAGGCGTTGACCACAATGAACACGCCGTCTTCACCGCGATACAGGAGCACATCGTCAATCGGATTGCCGTCTTCGCGGCACAGGAGTGCGTAGCGAATGGCGCCGACCGGAATGCGCGCGCAGTGATTGGTGGCCACGCGGTCGACAAATTCGACGGCCTGGGGCCCGCGCACCATCACGCGACCCATGTGTCCCAAATCGAACAAGCCGGCTGCATTGCGCACCGCTTCGACCTCTTCGAGGATGGCTCCGTATTGAACGGGCATGTGCCAGCCTTCAAAGTCCACCATGCGAGCTCCGAGGGCTTGATGGGCTGCGTTCAGTCGAGTCTGTCTCATGGTGCTCTTGGTGGGGGGAGCAAGCGTGGGCGGCGGGATTGCCCGGGTCGCCCCCATTTGTGGGGCTGATGACCCGAGGGCGGGGGCTTCCATGCCTCCTTGACCCCGAATGGCGGGGCCGCCTGGGGGGCCCGGATCGGCAAAGGGCGAAAGAGCCTAGTTCATCGCCAGCATTCCGTCGAGCTTTGCGGGTAGCTGCGCGCGGGCGCCGTTTGGGATTTGGGCGCCATCCCAATGGGGCAAAGCGGGATACTCTTTGCAACCGGGGTCCCGCCCCGGGCGTCCCCACGATGAGCCAGGCAGCCCTTCTCCAAGCTGCGGCCGGCAAGCGCATGGTCCTCGTTTGGGCCCTGCTAATCGCCGCCGCCTCCAATCCCGGCTCCCGTTCCGGCTTTCGATCGGGCTTCCAGGGCTTGGACGACCCCTTCGCCAAGGGGTTGCGCTGGGAAGCCGGCGCCTCCCAAGTCGAACCTTGGATCCCCTTGGGAGTCAGCTTCGCTGCGGGCGGCGAACTGGTGCTTGTGGCGGCGGGAGTCGGCAGCCCGCACTTGCAGTTGGCCTCCGCATCCGCCTTCGACCCCGCTGGGGCGATGCTCGAAGCACTGCAGGAACCCGCTGCGCTGTCGAGCAGCATGGATGTGGTCTCGGGCGAAAGCTCGGAGCGAATGTTTGCGCTGTTTCAATTTCCTGCGCCGAGTCCGTTGCAGCGCAGAACGGAAATTCGGGCCTATCGGGCCAGCAGCGGATTGGGTGCGGAGCTTTGGAGCCACGATCCCGGTCCGATCGGCAATACCAAAGCGCGCTTGACGTGCGACGCAAACGGCCAGGGACTGCTGCTCGCCTTGGAAACGGACGCGGGCGTGCAGTTGCAATGGCTGCACGAGGACACGGGCAATGTGACGGAGGAAATCCTGCTGCCGGCTTTTCCGCTGAATGCCGTATGCACTTCGATGGGAGCCCGGCGCGTGGCCGTTATCGCCGGTTCGCAGCTGTGGGTATTGAATGAGCTGGCCGAAGTTGTGCACCACGAAAACTTGGCCTTCGCGAGCAGCGCCTTGGCCCTGGACAGTCAGGGCGAAACCCTGGCCGTGGGAGCCTTCGGAAGCTTGCGCGTCCTGTGCGAATTCAGCGGCGCGTATTTGGAATGCAACGAGATCCTGGGCGGCAGGAGCGAACTACCAACCAAATTGGCATTGAGCGACAACGGCGAGCGCCTGGCCGTCGGATGGTGGGACTTCGCCGGCGGCGTGAACGCGCGCGGCGAATTTTGGGATCTTGCCGGCACAACACGCTTGGCCGAAATCAATCAACCCGGCGTTGCGGGGGGCTTGCAAAACTTTCCTATCGCCGCGCGCGTGACACCGGATGGTGCGCGTGCGGCCTTCGGGTTTTGGGGCGGCAATGCGAGCCACGAATTGCTGCTCGTGGACGCGGGCGGCCAGGTCGTACTCAGCGCGGATCTTGCCGGGAGTGTTCAAGCTTTGGACTTGGATGCGACCGGGACGCGCTTGATCGTGGGTGCCAAGGACGGGCACGCCAATCAGTTCTCCACCACGGGCAAGGTGCTGCAATTCGATACGGGCGAACGCGATGTTCAAGTCCAAGCGGTGCCCCAGGCCGGCGGCCTGCTCGAATTGGTGGCCAAGCGCAGTGACAGTCTCTTCGGCGTCTACCTGCTGGGAAGCGAAGTGCAGGGGCTGCCGCCCGTTCCGGGTTGGGGCGGATTGCCCATGCTGGACCCCTTCCAACCCCTATTTACCTTTGCGCGCTCAGCCGATGCCGAAGGCGTCGTGCACTTGCCCCTGCCCTTGCCCGACGACCCCAGCTTGACGGGCTTCGCGTTCCAAGCCCAAGTGCTGTTTGCCATGCCGGCCGGGCTGCACTTCAGCACGGACCTGGCGCGGGTTCTGATCCTGCCCTGAGGGATCCTTGCTGCGCAAGGGCCCGAATCGGCGCTGGCGGGTCTGTGGCTGGGTTTTGAGCGCTGTCCTGTGGCCGGGGCGTAGCCCTTCGGGGGGCGGCGGCACACAGGCCCGCCGGCTTTTGTACCAGTCCCGCGCGGCACGCTTTCACCCGGAGAAAGTTGCATAGCCCTACAGGAGCCCATTTGGGGA
>JAJDES010000453.1 GCA_029259675.1 Planctomycetota bacterium | reverse complement strand
GGTCGCGACGACTTGCCGTTTCAATTCGAACGACTCCCCTTCGGTTATGCGGGCGAATTGGATGCCGAAGGCCGCTGGACTTTGGATGTGGACATCCAAGCCGACTTGAGCGCCTTCGACGCCATCTACCTGCAGGGCGGCTTGATCGACAGCACCGACTCCACCTTCGGCGTCGTAACAGAACTCGCCACGCTGGCAATTCCGAAGTAAACGCGCGGACCCGAGCCTAGATCGCCCCGCGCCCCAAAGCGCCCTCAGGCTTTGCCACCACCCAAACGACCGATCAATTGGGTGATTCCGAAGCCTGCTAAAATCAAGAGCAGGGACACTCCGATCTGCGACCCCGAGGGGGAAAAGCGGCGCAGCTCGTCGCCCATGCGCTTCAGGTCGCCGGGTGTCAGCTCGCCGTAATCGGCCAGCACGCGCAGCAAATCTTCGTCGCTGTAGAGCACGCCGCGGCGCTCTTCGATTTCGGCGGCGGATTTGCCCTCGATGGCCATGGCCACGGCCTTGCGCTGCGACTTGATCGCAAGCTCGGAGTTCACCGGCTCTTGGAAGGGGTAGATGATCAGCAGCGAACCCAACAGGAGCCCCATCAACAAGCCATGGGAACCCAAGCGGTAATGGGACAGGCAGTGCTTGAGTACGTTGGAGAGTAGAGCGATGCCGATGGCTGCGCCGATTGCGACCGGGCCGACGATCATGGCGCTGCCCATGAAATCTTCGCGCAGGGCGTCGGAGGAAAGGCTGCCGATGACCACTTCGTACATGCCGAAGATGAGCAAGATGGTGGAGCCGGAGATGCCGGGCAAAATCATGCTCGATGCGGCCAAGGCTCCGATCAAGGTGAAGGTCGCCAAGTTCTGCGGCACCGGCGTGGATTCGAGTGCAAAGGCAAGGGCGCACATCAGCGCCAAACCAACCGCTCCGCCGATCCAAACCGTGGCCTTGGCCGGGCGGCATTGGGAAACCAGTTCCGGCACGCCACCCAAGGTCAACCCGATGAAAATCGAGTACATGACCCAGCGTTGCTCGGCCACCAAGGTCACCGCCAACTTGGATCCGGTAACCAGTGCGATCACGAGTCCCAAGCCGAACACGCCGAAGAACACGAATAGGGCCACGTTCCAGCGCAGGCGCGTCAAGCGCGCGACGGCGCCGATGAACGCGTCGTAAATCCCCATGGCCAAGATCATGGTTCCACCGCTCACCCCGGGAACGATGTTGGCCAGCCCCATCAGGATGCCGCCCAGAAAGGCCCTGGGCAGGGCAATGGGCTCGGGTTCACTATTTGTGGGCTCCATACTCTTCGCTTCGGTGCTCATACTGTGGGTCGGGTTCGGGAGGCGTGCGGCGGCGCATCCTCACTTGCAGTCCAATCCGGCGCAAGGGACCCGATCCATCAGCGCCCAATTCCCTCGGCAACGCCGAGCCTCCCTGCTGAGGCACCCCATTGAACAGATCACGATTGCTGCTCGGGACCCTGGCCGTTTTCGCCGCAGTCATCCTGCTGCTCCTGTTCCAGCAGCTGCAGCGCTCCCCAGCTTTGCTGGTACCAGCAAAGGCCGACCCGAGTTTGGCCCACCATGGGGCAACAAGCTCCCAAGCGGCACAACGCATTCGCAGCTCCGGCAAGCAAGCCAGCCCAACACCCTTTGAGATCCACGCTGCCCAAAACGCCTCCGCAGCCGATGCCGGCACGCGCGAAGCCGTAGTCGAGCCGGCCGCATCCGCACCGATCTATCTGGGCGGAAAACTGATTCAGCGTGCAACGGGAACCGGAATTCCCCACGTGGACGTCTTTTTCGAAGCCTTCGAAAGTGATCTCGAGATAGCAACCGTTACGACAGATGAGACCGGGCAGTTTCACCTGCCCACTCCCTTCAAGCCGGGTCTCGTTGAAGTTTGGGCCAAGCACCCGAATGAGGAAACCGATCCGACGCTTTCGGTGCAGCTTGAAGAGGAATTCGTTTGGCTGCTCGAATCGAACCGCGGGCAAACGCGCGAATTGGAACTCTTCGCGTCGCGCCCCAGTTTGTCGATCATCTTTGTCACGCTCGATGCTGAGTCCAGGGAGCCCGTTTCAGCGACCATTGAGCTGTGGCTTCGGCAAGCCGGCGAAGACCTACCCGAGTCGCACTTGCAACTGGAAACGAAAGCAGACGGACGCTGTGTCTTCGGATTTAGGGGGGACATGCACAATCAAAATTTGGGCTTGATTGCCCACAATCGCAGCGGCCTTGCCAGCAATCTCCTTTGGGCAGGAGTCCCCAAGGGGCCCGATCCGATTGAGATTCCATTGACACCTGCGGGTGAGTTGAAGCTTCATTTTGTAGACGCCGAACAAGCTCCCATCCCGAACACTCAGGTAACCATCGGTCGCACGGATATACCCTTTGAGTGGATCAGCGCTCGAACCGATCAAGCGGGCCACGCTCGCTTACCCGGTATCCCCCCCGGCGAGTACGAAGTCTTCGTCTGGTACGAAAATGAATACTTCCACTTGGATAGCATCGAGCACACTCGCGATGATTTTGAAGCCACGTACACCCTGGATAAGGCAGCAAGCATCGTTATCGCCTCGGGCAAAGTTGTAGATGAAGACGGAAATCCGCTTGAAGATGTCGAAGTGCATGCTTGGTTCGAGGAAGCACACACTGACGAGAACGGATACTTTGAAGTCCGCGCCGAGCTTTCCGAACTCGAAGATGAAGAACGTGCTTCCATCTTCGTCGGTCCACGAGGATTCAATGTTGACGATTACGATCCGCCCGACCTCGCGGTACCCATCGGCACAAAGGACCTACTGTTCAAGCGCCAGCACAGGCTGGCTAGGCGCAAAGTAGCACTTGAGATTGTGGACGCTGTCAGCGGATCGCCCCTAGCTAGTGCCGTTTTCTTCGCTTGGCATCCCCCCGCCAGCCCGTCCGGGGTGAGCGAGTTAGAAGATCACCTTGCCTGGGCGAATACTTTCGAGTGGTCGGCCACTTGGAATGATGGGGTCCAGCCGGAATTGTCCTGGAAGCCGGAGACCCAATGGCGCGTAAGACACATGGGTCACAAACCCCAATCCGGCCATCTGGAAAACTTGATCAAGACCGCCGAGGTCGATGCGACCGCAAGTGATGTGGGGCCCTTAAGAGTGAGAATCGAACTCGAACCAGGCTTTGAATTCCATGTCCAGGTCCTCGATTGGGAGGAAGAATCCGTCCCCTACGCGCGCTTCTTCATGGACGAAACCCCCTCCGCGGTAGCCGATGCGAACGGACGGGCGCCCCTGCGCTCCGCCCATTGGCCCAAGTCGATCCGCATCGAAGCCGAAGGCTTTGGGAGCCAAAATTTCGCACCGCAAGATTGGTGGGAAGTCAGGCAAGACGCCACCATCCGGCTCGACCACAACTAGCTTGACTCAGCATCGGAGCAATAGCTGAAATCGTCAGCGCCAAACCGCTTTTGTGTCACTCAAACCCCGTCAGACTTTTTGCCACATCAGCCGCAACCAAGCTCTTCATTAGGAGAACAAAACGAACAAGATCGGCGTAGCAGCCTGCTGCAGCTGACCAATGACTCAAGGTGTTTTGCGCTTGCACTCCGCTTCGCGGTTCAGCGCGAGACTTCGCTCGCCTTGCGCGGTGAAGCTTCGAACAGAAGACCTTGCTCCGTGTCGCTCAAGGCGTTGGCCATATCCTTTCGAAGGTCATCGAGCGCAGCATTGGAGCTCGATGCTCGCGGAGACAGGATGCGACCGTTTTGCAAATTGGCGACCACAATCGACGGCATGCGTTTGATGGTGCCCTTGGACTTCAGCTGGCTCTCTTCGACCAACGCGCCAATCGCCTTGGCAGCGCAATCCTCGGCGTGGGTATCGGTCGCGCCGGTGGGATCGGATACTCGGTATGAGATGTACACGTCATGGGCGCGCAAGGCGGGCAGGCCGATTCCGCTGGCGATGAATTTTTGCAGCGCCAAGCGCAGGGCTTCGAGCCCGAGTTCGCGCGCATCCGGGCTCACCTTTTCGCGCAGCCAGCGGCTGAGCGGAACCATCCCATCCAATTCGCGCGTGACCAAAAAGCAGCGACGGCTGTACAGGCCGGCGTCCATGGATCCGACCGCCAACAGCTCCGGCGTCCCCACCCCAGAGCTGCGCAGGTAACAGGCGAGGTTCCACTCGCGCTCAGCCGGGCTGGAGCTGCGCGGATGGGTGAAGCGCGCGCGTAGGGCCTCGAGGTGACCGCGGCGATAGATGCGCAGGAAGGCGTGGCCGGTGCCCGCGCCGCGCGGAGCCTCGTGCACGCGACCCGTCGCGTCCGGCGTGCCCGGTAAGGGGAAGCGCAACAGGGTGTCGCCGCTGCCGTCGTCGATCTGTTCCGAGCGCCCCCAGCCGATCAAGCGGCCGACGGGCTCCAACAAATCGGCTGGATGCTCGGCGCCCAGGGCTTCAATGCCCGGCACGCCGCGCCCCAGTTTCAAGCGCATGGGAGGAATTCGTTCCGTCATGGAGAGCAGAGTTTAGCACCGGCGCTGTTCCGAGCTGTGCACGAGTGACCGGGCCTATCCCGAACTAGGCCTCGAGAGCGGAGCCGTCACCCCAGCCCCCAAACAGTCGCCTTTTCCCGCCCGCACACAGATCGCCTATGCTCCCCCCATGACGCGCCTTTTTCTGATTGATGGAACCGCCCTCGCCTACCGCTCCCACTTCGCCCTCGCCCGTTCGGGCCTGAGCACGCGCGACGGCACCCCCACCGGCGCGACCTACGGCTTCACCATGGCCCTGCGCAGGATCCTGTCCGAGGGCAAGCCCGATTTGCTCGCGGTCGCCCTGGATGCCAAGGGCCCGACCTTCCGGCACAAGCAATTCGCCGAGTACAAGGCCACGCGCGAGAAGGCACCCGAGGAGTTGATTGCCCAGCTCGATTTCATCCGCGATGTCGTGCGCGCCCACGGTCTGCCGATCTTTGAAATCCCCGGCTTTGAGGCCGACGATGTGATGGGCACCCTGGCCATCCAGGGCGAAGCCGCCGGGCACGAAGTCTTCATCGTCACCGGTGACAAGGACCTGATGCAGCTCGTGAGCGACAAGGTCGTGATTTACAACATCTTCAAGCCCGGGCAAGAGCTGGTCATGCAGGGTCTCGATGAAGTGCGCGAGAAGTTCGGCACCACGCCCGACCACGTGATCGACGTGCTGGCGATCATGGGCGACAGCTCCGACAACATCCCCGGCGTGAAGGGCATCGGTGAAAAGGGAGCAATCAAACTCATCAAAGAGTACGGCTCGGTGGCCGGCGTGCTCGAGCATTTGGAGGAGATCAAGGGCAAGGTCAAGGAGAAGCTCGAGAACGATCGCGCCAACCTCGAGCTCTCACTCGAGCTGGTCACCATCGACACGGAGGTGCCCCTCGATCCCGGCTTGAGTTCAGTTCAAGCCCCCGCACCCGACGCCGGTGCCTTGGTTGAAGTCTTCCAACGCTTGGATTTCCAAAGCTTGGCAACCCAGGTGGACTCACCGGTTAAAGACGACATCGAACGCGACTACCGCATGGTGAGCAACGAAGCGGAGCTGGATAGCATGATGTCTCAATTGCGCGAATCCGGTCGCTTCGCCATGGATACGGAGACCACGTCATTGTTTGCCTTGCAAGCGGACTTGGTGGGCGCCTCCTTCAGCGATGTCCCCGGTCGCGCTTGGTACGTTCCCTTCAATTTGGATCCGCCCATTCTTGAGGGTGGTTCGAAAGCTCTTCTGCAGGCGCTCGAACCGCTCTTCACCGATCCGAAGCTCAAGCGCGCCGGCCAAAACTACAAGTACGACGCGCTCGTGCTTTACGCCGCCGGCATCGAAGTCCCGCCGCCCGACTTCGACACCATGGTCGCAAGTTTTTGCGTGGCGGGAGCAACGCGCAGGCACAACTTGGATGCCCTGGCCTTGCACTATTTCGGAATCTCCAAGATTCCGACCAAGCAATTGCTGGGCACGGGCCAAAAGCAAATCACCATGGACCAGGTTCCGATCGATGAGGTGGCCGAATATGCCGCCGAAGATGCGGACGTAACTTTGCGCCTGTACAACACGCTCGAAGCGGAGTTGGAGGAATCGGGCACCACAGCGCTCTTCCACGATTATGAGTTGCCGCTGGTCCCCGTCCTGACGGCCATGGAGCGGCGCGGAATTCTTGTCGACACCGAACACCTCGCCGGCCTGGCAACGGAGTTTCAAGCGGACATCGACGAGCTGGTGCACAAGATCCAGGGACACGCGGAGATGAACTTCAATGTCAACAGCACCAAAGCCCTGGGCGAAGTGCTGTTCGAGAAGTTGCGCATCCAAGATCAAGCCGGCGTCAAACGCGTCAAGAAAACCAAGACCGGTTATTCGACCGACGCCGCCACCCTGACAGAGAAGTACGGCGAAATTGAAATCGTGCAGGACCTGCTCGCCTATCGCGAAGTCAACAAGCTGAAGAGCACCTACGTGGATGCCCTGCCGCGCTACGTCAATCCGGACACCGGTCGCATCCACTGCTCCTTCAGTCAAGTGGTCGCCGCCACCGGGCGCTTGGCCTCCAGCGATCCCAACTTGCAAAACATCCCCGTGCGCAGTGCGCGCGGTCGCAGGCTGCGCGAGGCCTTCATTCCGCGCGCCGCCGATGAGCATGGCGAGTGGATTCTGCTGGCGGCCGACTACAGTCAGATCGAGCTGCGCGTCATGGCCCACTTTTCCGGCGACGAACGCATGATCGCCGCCTTCGAAGCGGGACACGACATCCACGCCGCCACCGGTGCCACGATCTTCGGCGTCATGCCGGAATTGATCACGCGCGAGATGCGCAGCCAAGCCAAGGCGATCAACTTCGGCTTGCTCTACGGCATGGGACCCTCGAGGCTCGCGCGCGAGACGGACATGAGCGTGCCCGAGGCGCGCCAATTCATCGAGCGCTACTTCGGAAGCTTCCCCAAGGTGCGCCAGTGGATCGACGCCACGCTCGAAAGCGCCCGCGAGAACGGCTACGTCGAAACGCTCTTGGGGCACCGGCGCCAAATTTCCGACATTCAATCCGCCAATTCACGCCTGCGCTCCTTTGCCGAAAACGCGGCCGTGAACACCCCGATCCAAGGCACGGCGGCCGACATCATCAAGCGCGCCATGGTCGATGTGGAAGCCCGCTTGGCGGAGAGCGACCTGTCCGCTCAGCTGCTGCTGCAGGTTCATGACGAACTGGTCTTCGAATTGCCGTCCAAAGAATTGGAAGCCACGCAGGAACTCGTGACATCCGCCATGGTGAATGCCGTCAGCCTGGACGTGCCGCTGGCCGTGGACTGCGGAACCGGCTCCAACTGGCTTGAGGCCCACTGAGACCGAAGCTGGCGCCGCCCCCAATGGCGTCCCAACCTGGGCCAAGGCCGAATACGGCCGGGAAAAGGCCGCCCAACCGACACCGAACGGAGTCGATTCCCGAGCGCGACTTGAGTGCCGGAGCCCCCCTCATCGATGAATAATGGCCCTTGCAAGCGTTCGGACGAGCCCGGCCCAGCCACTGAATCGGGCAGTTCGATCGCGCCCAAAGGTTGGCCGACCCAAAAAGCTCCTCTACAATCTTGCCCTCGCATACGCTCCCTCCGAGCCCAGTTCCAAGGTAGTAATTACAGACCGCCCCCGATTCAATGACTGAGACCGACATCAAGACCAGCATCAAGGAGCGGTTCGACGTGGACCCGGAGCTGTGCATCGCCTGCGATGCCTGCTGCCAGGACTTCCCGGAAATCTTCTACATGGGAGACGACCAGAAGGCCCACGCCTTCGATGAGCATAAGGATGACCTCTACAACGCTCGCACCGTTGTGGATGTCTGCCCCACCGCCGCGATCAACTTCTCCGGCGAACTGCCCGAGGCCGAGGATCTGGGCAAGCTCGACGAGGTGCCCGGCTGGGAACTCGAATGGTCACGCTGGCGCGGAGTCGAAGAGAACAAGGTGGAGCGCGATCGCCGCTACGGCCGCGACTACACCGTCAGCGAAGAAGAGGGCGCCATCCGCGTCACCTTCAACTTCCCGACCCAGGTGCCCGCCGTCCGCGACCGCTTCAAGTACGGCCTCCAGAAGGAGATGCCGCTCTATCGCGATCACGTGCAACTCGAGGGCAAGAACTTGCTCGTGGCCGGCTGGCTGACGGATCCCAAGATCCGCGCCCTGTGCCACACCTCCAGTTCCTTCCCGGCCCAATTCACGACCTACATCGACTTCCGCGATGACGTCGAGTTCGTGGGCATGTCCAAGCGCTTTGATGCCCACGGCGTTCTGGAAGTGATGCTCTTCACCGATCCGGCCGTGCGCGACGGTTGGCAGTGGAAGTCGCACTTCATTACGGACAAGTGCACCTCCTGCACCATCTGTGAACGCGTCTGTCCGACCAACGCCATCACCGGCGGCGAGCGCTTCTACATCGATCCCGACCTGTGCATCAACTGCTCGGTCTGTGGCGTCTACTGCCCCTTCGATGCGATCGATGACAACCAGGACGTTTTGGTGCAGCGCATCAAGGTCAAGCAGATCCCCAAGGCGGAAGTGCACGATCACCTCTGCACCGGTTGTGAGTTCTGCGTCGACGTTTGCC
>JAJDES010000452.1 GCA_029259675.1 Planctomycetota bacterium | reverse complement strand
CATTCACCGCGTGAAGGTCTTCGTATTCAAGTACGAGGAACACTCCCCCAACTACCTGCTGCTGCGCCGCGACCCCAGTATCGAGAGCTTCTGGAGTCCGCTGCACGCATCCATTGAACATGGTGAGCAAATGGAAGGGGCCATACGGCGCTCAGTCATGTCGGACATGGGCTTTTCGCGGCCCTCTGAGTTGATCGACCTCGACATGCCTTCGCGCGTCATATTGGGCGACGAGGAAGTGATTGAATGGAGCTACGGCTACCGCCTGCTCCCCGAACGCGACCGCGAACCCGAGCTCAACGAGGACCATTGGTCCGACTACCTTTGGGCGGATTTCGGGGTGGCCTACCCCTACCTTGAACTCGAGCCCGATCGAGCGGCGATTTTGCGCCTGCACACGCGACTTTCGGTGAATTGACCCGAGCGGGTCTAGGGCCCAAACGCCGGATTCCGGTCAAGTCGCGCCAACCCGAGCGCCCACATGGGGAACCAACGCCCCCCACTCCCGGGCTTCGGAATTGATGGCTCACGGTCGCCCTCCGCTTGCGTAGCATGCTCCAGCACACTTGAGTGGGCGCCCCTCCTCCCGGCTCGGATCGGGAAGCCGGCTTTGCTCATAATTGCTCACTCGACGCCAACTTGCCCTCGCAGCGCCATTCCATTCGCCGCCCTACTTCAGCAATGATTGCCACGCTTCTCCTCGCATTGTGCCCCGAACTCGCCGAAGCCCGAGCGGCTTTGTCTGTCCAAGACCTCGGTCAAGTTGCGCAAAATCAGAAAGTGCAAGGTTCGACCCAAGAATCACTGCCGACTTCGCGATTGGCCGAGTTGGCAGAGGGTCTGAACAGCAGCGAGGTCTCCGGCATGGATAAAATCCGCATGCTGGACGCCGTGGCAAGTTTGCGCGCGGAGCTTGGCGCTTCCGCCGGCGATTTCGGCTTCAATGAGCTGGCCCTGGGGGTGAAACTTGACGCCAAGAACGTGCGCGCCCACGCAGTCAAGATCTTCGATGGGATTGATGACAAGGAACTCGGGCTTTGGGCCACCGAACAATTGGAAGCCCTCTTGGCTGACATCAAAGTCAAGAAGAAGCGCTACGACGCACCATCGACCCTCAACCTGCGCAAGATTCCTCCGCGCAATCCTCACCGACGCTTTTTGCCGCGGGAATGGATTTACAGTTCGGCACGCATGGGAGTTCTGCTTCCGAATTTGCTCTCCAAATGGCCCAGCGAACGCGGTTCGAAGGCGGTCAACAGGTTTCTCCTCGTACTCGAATCCCAGCACAACATGCTCTGGCCGGTACGTCTCGAACCGACCTTCAAAGGCTGCTTGCCGGCGATGGTTCGAATGGGCAAGCGCGCGGACTTCGCAATGGTTTGCGCCAAACTGACGGCGGCAAACGCGGATGACAGAGCCGACCTCTCGCCCCTAATTCCGGTTTTGACCGAATTCGCGATCCAGAGTGGGCTTCCCGATGCGCCCGAACCCACATGGGAGTTCCGTACGCGCTGGCGATGGTGGTTCGAAAAGAACATCGAGCACTTCCCCGAGGAATTAGGCAATCCGTTCGCCGAGTTGAACGCTCAAGAGTCCGACGCTACCGGCGGCAACTAGCCGCGCGGCGAGACATCCTGCTGCGACGATCCTCTCTTGTACGGGCCTTCTAACAGCACTGAGCCTCTGTAGTGACGCTTCCCTCCAAAACGGATCTCGGCTTTTGACCTGCAGCGACTTCTCGCGGCAGTAGCCACTGTTTGAAGTCAGCGCTGTTTGCGGTGAACTTTTGCCTGCAGCAATCGCTTGCCACCGTGCACGTCTTGGGCTGTGCCCTTAGTCCTGTGATGAACAAGCAACGGGACTACCCATTGCTGCTCTCCCTTGGAATCTAAGGGCGCGTTTGCTCCCTTGGAGCTTGCGCCTAGGCGCGAAACAACGGCAAAGGCGAGTGCCCCTTGCCCAATACGTCTACGGAATCGACACCAAGTACGGTTTCCAGCACCGACGCGTAAACGCTTCTGAAATCGGTGCTGTAGCGCAAGTCGCCCTTGTCCAATTCCGTCAGTGAAGGGGTCTCTCCGAAGAAGCCGCCCCGCACTCCGTGGCCCAGGAGGAAGCAAGGCCCGGCCTTGCCGTGATCGGTTCCCCTGGAGCCGTTCTCGCTGAAGCGGCGACCAAACTCAGAGAAGGCCAACACAACCGTTCGGCGACCCCGCTCGGTTTGGGCCAAGTCCGTCATTAGGGCATCCAGGCAACCATCCAAGGTGCCCATCAGATTCGCGTGTGTTGCCGGTTGTTCGTTGTGGGTATCAAAGCCCGAGAGCTCGACTGAAACCACGCGCGTCTCCAACTCGGACTGCACGAGTGCCGCTGCCGTGATCAATTTCGGTGATAGCGTCGACTGGGGATAGGCGGCCAAGGGACGATAGTTCATTACAGCATCGCGCACGGCTGCAGAGGACTTTGCCGCATCTCGCATGACACCGCGCAGTTGTCCCAGGACATCATTATCCGCCGGGTCGCTGCGTCGCTCCTCGGCACGATCGGAGGCCGCAGTCATTTGGTCGTGATCAGAAACCCATCGATAGCCGGTCGGGTGCACAAAACTCGAAGCCGGCACACCCGGAGCATGCAGGGACCATGGCTTGTCCACGCCCACATGGATCAAGCGATTTGGATCTTGATCTTTGCCATAGCGCTGCGCGCATGCGCGCCCGATCCAACCACTCCCCAAGCGCCGGCCCTCAAGGTCGCCGGCGTGCCACACGTCCATGGATTCGAAGTGCGACCGATCCTGATCGGGGTAGCCGACAGCCTGCACGATGGCCAATTTCTTGTCCGACCACAGCTTGTGCAGTTTCGGCAACGACGGATGCAAGCCGAGCCCATCGCCCAGATCGTGCAACTCTTCGGAAGCCAAGCCCGTTGTCGGCCTGGCGCGCATGTAGGCTTCGTTGTCAATCGGCACAACGGTGTTGAGCCCGTCGTTCCCGCCTGAAAGCTGCAACAGAATCAATCGATCGGGCACTTGAACGCCTGCCTCATCCAAGCCCGCGAAGGCTTGACGCGGAAGTAGCGACAAACCACCCAATGCGCCCAATCCCAGCAGGGCTTGGCGGCGATCGAGATGTTTCGAATTCGGTTTGGGTTGTTGCTGACTCATGAGAAAATGGGGCACGCTCGCCTTCTTCAATGCAATTGGTTCAATGCAATTGGCCTTCGGGCAAGCTCAGAATCAAATGCGCAAGTTCGCGCAGAACACGTTCGGCCTTGGGCCCCGCTTCAATCAGTTCGCCGTCGGCCAAACCGAATTCACTGCGCGCGCTCTGCAACAGCGCCAACGCCTCGCTTCGCACTTGCTCGGTTGGCTCGACCGCCAGCAATTCTTCCAACATGAACTCGGCGATCTCGGCATCCGGCATGCTGCGCGAACGACGCAAACGCGACAAGAAATTGATCCGCGGTTCCCACTCTGCGCGCTTAATCAACTTTTGTGCGTTAAAGGCGCGCTTGTCATCCTTCTTCATTAGGCGATCATTGCGCTTGCCTTCGCGATCTTCGCCCCCGCCTTCGACTTCGTCCCCTTCGCCCTCTTCACCGGCGACATCAGATTCCACAACGTCCAAGGAGCCCTGCATGTCTCCGTTCATGGCGTCCGGCGTCGAATCCATCATCGAATCAGCTGCGCCGCTGGGCCTAGTCGCGCCTCCGAAGACGTCCTGGTAGTTGACGATGCCGAGGAAGCTGCCGACCAAGTTGCCGCGCTGCATGAGCGACGAGGTCGTGATCCAAGCCATGCCGCCCGGCCAACCCTTGACGTTCGGCGGCTCGAACAGCTTTTCACCCAAAAGGCCGGCACCGACGACTATCGCGCGCGCGGGCGGATCCACTCCGATGCGACGCGCTGAGCCGATGAGGTAGTCAATGGGGGAACTCACGCGAGTACCGCGCACTTCATCGCGATAGAAAGCCGGGTCCATAAACAAGCGCTCGAGAAAACTGCGCAAATCGTATTCATTGGCGCGCAAAAAGTCCGCGTACTCCGTCAGACGTTCTCCTTTGGCATCGCGCCCCTCAAAGTAGGCGATCAACTGACCGGCGACATGCCGCGCGCATGCTTCTTGGTTCAGGAGAATTTCAATGACGTCGTCGCCATCCAAGCGCCCGGACACACCGAGGACTTTTTTGTACGCAAAATCGTGTCGGCGCCAATCAAAGCGGAAATCGCCGCGTTTGTCCGTCCAACCCGTAAAAGCCCGCGCCGCTTCTTGAATGTCTTTTTCGGTGTAATGACCCTCACCCAAGCTGAAGAGCTCCATCAGCTCCCGCGCGAAATTTTCGTTCGGCTGTCCCTTGCGATTTGAATCGTTGTCCAAGTATTCGAGCATGGCTGCGTCGCGCGCAATGCCAGACAAGAGATCTGCGTAGTTGCCCGTCGCGTTGGCGCGAAAGAATTCGTTTTGGCGAATCATTTCGTAGGAGCTTTTGACTTCGCGCATGCCGCTGACAAAGAAGCCGTGCCAGAAGAGCACCATGCGTTCGCGCAGTGGATTGCGGCCCTCAAGCATGCGCTCTACCCACCAATTCAAGAAATCGATGTGCTGCTCGCGATCCAATTCGCGCAGCTCCCGAATTCGGTCGGCGAACTCGCGCTTGAACTCGGGACCTTCGATGCCCATGGCCTCGGCCGCTTCGCGCTCCTCATCCATTCCTCCGTCGCGCGACGAAAGTTGCTCCGCAAAGAACGGATCCACCCGATCCGGAAGGCCGTCGAGTAGGAACTTCACCGTCTTGTGCTGGCCCTGATTGACCGCCGATTCAATTTCCAGCGGGCGCGCGCCGAAGCCGGCTCGATTCAGAAGGTGCTCCGCTGCGCGCGCATTCCACACGACGCCGGCGGGATTCTCTTCGGAGCCCAAACCGTCGCTTGCAGCGCGGACTACCATCGGCTCCGCAAGCAGTGGGGCGGCGGCGATCCAAATGGCGAGTAGGGATCCTGCCGAACCAATCACCTTGCTGCGGCGCGAATGTGCGATGACTTTCGAGAGGGTGCGCATGGAAGTGAGAATCGAGTTTGCCTTCAGAGCGAATTCTTGGTTTGAACCTCGAAGGGCTCAGGCCGCCGAGCGCCGTCCAAAGCACTGCCGGCAACGCTATTCGAACCCCCGAACCGAGTTGAGGTTTCGGCTGAATCCTCGGACCAGTTTGAAGGCATCCAATCAGGATAGTACGCCGAATCGACTCTTGGGCGCGCTCTTTGGCCCCACCCTCCGGACCGCCGTCCCAGGGAGAGAACGGCGGTTTTGGGAGGATCGGCCGGGCCCCGAATCGGCTGCTCTCGGTTCTGTTCAAGTTCGAGCCCCAACGGGCCCCATGCACACGGAGGCGGCTCTCCCTACCATGTCGGCCCCGCCGAGCCCAAGCTCCCGCTTCGCCCCCATGCCCGACCGGGCAAGTCATGAAACAAACCGCCCCCCAGGATTTGCGCGCCTTTTTGAACGAGCTCTCGCGGGCCGATGATTTGGTTGAGGTCGAAACCGAAGTTCAGTCCGATTTGGAGTTGGCGGAAATCCACCGGCGGGTCATCGCAGCCGAAGGCCCGGCGCTGTTATTTCGGCGGGTTGCGGGCAGTCCCTTTCCGGTCACCACCAATTTGTTCGGCACGGCCTCGCGCGTGCGAACCGCATTCGGACCTCGGCCAGAGGAAATGGTGCGACGCGCCGCGGACTTGCCCGAAGAAATGCTTCCGCCGAGCCTGGGCAAGGTTTGGAAGCAGCGGGATTTCTTCAGCTCGTTGCTGCGTGTCGGTCAGCGCCGACTCAAGCGCGGCCCGGTCTGCGAAGTGCGCCAGGATCCGCCCCAACTCACTCAGCTGCCGGCGCTGCGCACGTGGAAACGCGACGGCGGTCCTTTTGTAACGCTGCCCTTGGTCAGCACCCAACACCCCCAAAGCGGCGTACCCAACTTGGGCATGTATCGGGTGCAAATCTACGACGATCAGCAAACCGGCCTGCATTGCCAAATCGGCAAAGGCGGCGGCTTTCACTTGGCGGAAGCCGAGCGCTTGGGTCAGCCCCTGCCCGTGAACATTCAAGTGGGAGGCCCGCCCGCGGCGATCCTTGCGGCCATCGCGCCGCTGCCCGAAAACGTGCCGGAGCTGCTCTTGGCAAGCTTGATGTTGGGCAAGAGACTTGAGCTGGCCGACAACCCGGCCGGACCGATTCCGCTCCTGGCCCAAGCGGAATTTGCGTTGGTGGGTGAAGTCCGCCCGGGAGAGAAACGCCCCGAGGGGCCCTTCGGCGACCACTACGGCTACTACTCGGAGACCCACGACTATCCGCTCTTCCGCTGTCGCTCGCTGCTGCATCGTCGCGATGCGATTTGGCCCGCAACGGTAGTGGGCAAGCCTCGGCAAGAGGATTTTTTCCTGGGCGATTACCTGCAGGACCTCTTGGGCCCGCTCTTGCCGCGCGTGATGCCCAGCGTGCGCGATCTTTGGAGTTACGGCGAGACGGGCTATCACTCACTTTCGGCGGCCATCGTGCACGACCGCTTTAAGCGCGAAGCCATGGTCAGTGCCTTCCGCATTCTTGGTGAAGGCCAATTGTCCTTGACCAAATTCCTGTTGGTGACCGACGCCAATCTGGACCTCAAGGATTTCAGCGCGGTGCTGGAGCACATCCTCGCCCGCGCCGATTTCCGCTGCGATCTCTACTTGTTCGCGCACCTCTCGATGGATTCGCTCGACTACTCGGGCCCCACCATCGACCAAGGCGGCAAAGGCGTTTTGCTCGGTCTGGGAGATCCCATTCGCGACTTGCCGCGCGAGTTTGTGGGCACGCCCTCCGCTGCCGTCTCCAAAGTGTGCGTGTTTTGTCCCGGCTGCCTAGTCGTGCAAGGCCCCTCCTTTGAATCGGATCCCGGCGCTGTCAACGCAATCGTAACGGACCCGGCTTTCGCGGATTGGCCCCTGCTCGTTCTCACCGACGATGCCGAGCGCGCGGTGAAGAGTTCGATGAACTTCCTTTGGACGACCTTCACACGCTTCAACCCACCGGCTGACATTCACTCGGCGGAAGTCAAGCTGCACCACAATCACGCTTCCCACACTGCGCCGATTTTGATCGATGCGCGCATGAAGCCGAGCTATCCGGAAGAGCTCTTTTGCGACGAAGAGACCTCCGCATTGGTCGATCGGCGTTGGAACGAATACTTTCCCGCCGGGCAGG
The DNA here is from genome assembly GCA_029259675.1 of Planctomycetota bacterium. GTDB lineage: Bacteria > Planctomycetota > UBA1135 > UBA1135 > JAJDES01. Next base: position 2,620 of record JAJDES010000452.1, on the reverse strand, counting down.
AGATGGGAGACTCGGCCAGCGCTCACCTTGACTGAAGCCCGCCCGGAGGCACGGATGGGCGACGAATCGCTAGGCGGCATTTCCGGCCTTGTCACGCTTGGGGATTCGCAGCGTAGGCTTGCCATGTCCGCTCGCCGGCGCGGCGCACGACCTGGGGACCAAATAACGCTGGGAAGTTCCCCCGGGCTCCCCTATGGGCTTTGGGGCCCTGCAGCCGGCACGGCCTCAGCTAGCGCATTATTGGCCGCGGCGGCGCTCAGCACTCACTATTCAAATGCAGAATCGCACTGGGAATGACTGACTCTTGGCGCCGAATCCGTGTGAAAATTGACGGGCTCAAGCGCAAGCGAACAATCGGGGCGACCACCAGACCCAAGACGACTACACGAGCTCGCGCGATGCCGTTGCGCGCACAAGCTCCACCGCCACGCGGCCCGCACAATCCCCGCCAAAAGACCACCCTTTCAAACTGAATTTCGATCAGCCGTCAAAATGAAGAATCACCGCACTCGCTGGATCGCCGCCTTGCTGGCCCTAATTCCCTTGGCCTCAACCTCCTGCGCTTCACATAGTGAATCCGCGCCCATGCTTGGCAAATCCGAACTTGCTCAAACGGACCAAGATTCTGTTTCTGCAATCGCGGCATCCGCAACTGGGGCTGCGGCCCCCAAACGCCGGGTTGTGTTCGACCAGGACTACAAGCTTTGGACCCAAATCCTCAAGGCCAACAAGCGCGGCGATCTTTTGAATTACCGGGGAGTCGCCGAGCAACGCACCCTATTTGATCGCTTCATCGCTCAATTGGAGTCGGTGACGCTTGAGGAAATGCGCCCGTGGAAACGCAACGAGCGCTACGCCTTCTGGATCAACGCTTACAACGCTTACACGGTCCAAATCATCCTCGACAACTATCCCGTCGACAGCATTAAGGACATCAAGAAGGGTGTCTTCGGCAGCAAGACCTGGGACATCGAGTTCATTCCCCTGGGTGCCCTGCATCCCGGCGGTCCCGAAGGCAAGCTTTCGCTCAACGACATCGAGCACAAGATTCTGCGCGAATGGTTCAAAGACGCGCGAGTGCACGCGGCCATCAACTGCGCCTCCTTCAGTTGCCCGCCGCTACTCGGCGAAGCCTTTGTCGCAGCGCGCCTCGAAGAGCAGCTCAACGCCGTTACGCGCAAGTGGATTTCTGACGACCCCCTGCGCAATAGTTTCAACAAGGAAAAGGACCGCATCTACCTGTCCGAAATCTTCAAGTGGTTCGAGGAGGACTTCGAGCGGGACGCGGGCAGCGTGCGCGAATTCCTGATTCGTTTCAGCCCCGAGTCCGAGCACCTTTTCATTCGCGAAGCCAAGCTCAAGTACCTGGACTACGACTGGAATCTCAATGACATTGAGCACACCTAGGTCGGAGTTGGGTTCGGAAGATTGATCCACACTTCGGCCGTCGTCGCCGAGCTCGGCCGGCCCAACGGCCCGCGATCCGGAGCGCCGCAGCGGACCGCACATTGGTCAGCCCTCCGGTTTTTCGGCCAGGCGAGATGGAGACCGCCCCCTAGCCGGCGCCCCCGGCACTCACTATCAAATGCAGCCCGCGCAACTCGCGCGGGCTGCATTTTTTGGTGCTTGCCTTTCTCGCTGCTCAAATCGAGCCCCGTCGGCGCCCGCGCCGCCGACCTTCGGCTGATCGATATGGGCGCCGCTGCACAGAAGACCCTCTCGCGTGACTTTCCGGCTTGCGCCCAGTCGTGAGCGGGTTCGGGTCGTGCTAGGATCTCGCCCCTTCGAGCTAGAAAGCCGCGCCCCCAAAGCGTCGGGTCCCCAGGGGGACCCGATTCACGGCCTCGCCCGACGCAACCATGGACGGAGAAACATTGATCATCGGCGCGGGCCCGGCCGGCTTGGCATGCGCCATGGAGCTCTCGCGCGCAGGAGAAAAGTCCACCATCATCGAACGCGATGAGATGATCGGCGGCTTGGCCAAGACGCTCACCTTCAAGGAAGGGGAGGACGTTTTCCTGACCGATATCGGGCCGCACCGTTTCTTCTCCAAGAACGAGTACCTCTACGCCTTCATTGAGGACCTCCTGCACGAGGAGTGGCGGGCCGTTCCGCGCTACACGCGCCAATACATCGACGGCAAGTTCTACGACTACCCGGTCAATGCCTTTCAGGTGCTGCGCAACATCGGCTTACTCAAGGCCTCGCGCATGGCCGTCGATTATGCCGTCGCGAGGTTGCGCTTTGGACTGATGCGCAAGCCCGTCGTGAACTTCGAGGACTACGTCGTGTCCAACTTCGGTCGGACCCTGGCGGAGTTCAGCATGATCAACTACACGGAGAAGATCTGGGGCATTCCGGCCAGCACGATCCACCCGGACTGGGCCGCCCAGCGCATCAGCGGGCTCAATTTGCTCTCCGTGCTCAAGAACGCGCTGTTCCTGAGCAAGGACAAGGGCACCCCCAAGTCGCTTGTGGATGAGTTTTATTATCCGCAGTTCGGCACCGGCTTGATTTACAGGCGCATCGCCGAGCGCTTGGAAGAGACGGGCTCCAAGGTTCACATCAAGAGTGAGCCGACATCCATTCGCCACGACGGCAAGCGCATCCTTGAAGTGGA
>JAJDES010000451.1 GCA_029259675.1 Planctomycetota bacterium | reverse complement strand
GCCCAAGGGCAATACTGCGGAGCGCGCGCACAGTTGCGAATGGACCCATTCGGTATCGAAGTCCGGTACCTCCGCCAGCAATTTGTGCGCAGCTTGCAGAAAGCTCGCGCGGTGATACTCCGAATTGAAGAGCGTCTGGCGGGCACTGAGGATGCTGTAGATGTGCATCAACGCAAAGTGAATATCGCGCCGTTCGCCGTGCTGAAGGGGGTAGGTGAGTTGATTTTCGTGGAAGTACAACAGCGTCGGCGGAAGGGCGCAGTTATCCGGCAGGCAAGCCCCCATGGCCGCAAGGTTCAGGTAGTCGGAAACGAAGAGCGCGTGGAAGGTCTCGCCCGCATCCCGCCTTTGGAGCCATTCATTGCGAGCCCAAAGCGCTGCCGTGCCCATGCGCCATTTCCACTTGCGCGGGGGCAGGCAGGCGATCTCGATGCGGTGCCGAGAATGGCGCGCGAGTCCCTCTAGGAAAGCGAGGTGGGAGGGCGCCGCGTAGGGCTCAAGGGCCAGGATCGAAAGGGGCTCCTGCATGCTTGGCGAGCATAGGGTCGACTCCCCGGATTCAGGCACTAAAGTCCTTGCGGTTCGTTCTAGGCTCTGCGCGACAAGCGCAGCGGCGATCTATGGCTTCTGCTGCCCGGGCGAATTTGCCAAGGCACGAATTGCTCAGACTTCCCCTTTGTCGTTCCGCGCCGGAGCGCATCCATCATGTCCTTAACCGAGACCTCAACCGAAACTCTTCTGCTGCACAATCCCAAGTGTTCCAAGAGCCGTGCGACGGCGGAACTTTTAACGGAGCGTGGAGTGACATTCACCGAGCGGCGCTACCTGGAGCGGCCCCTCACGTACGTGGAGTTGCAGGAACTCGGCGGCCTTCTGGGCAAGCCGATCGCGGAATGGATCCGGCCCAAGGAGGCGGCCTACAGGGAAGCCGGGTTGAGCGCGGCTTCGCTTGAATCCGAAATTTTGGAAGCGGTATCCAAGAACGCCATTCTCATGGAGCGTCCGATCGTCATTCGAGGCGACCGGGCCGCTATCGGCCGGCCCCCGGAAAACGTCCTTTCGATACTGGATTGAAGCCATGTTGCGCATCCATCCATGGTCACTCGCTTTGCTGCTCGGACTTGCGGCCTGTGCCGGCACCGGACACCCGAACCTTTCGCCGCCGGCTGACACTCCTCGCAACGCAGTTGCCGTTGCCCTGACAGGTGAACCCCTGCCGGCAATCGAACTGGACGCTGCCAAGTTGCTCGAACTCGAAGTGGACTTGGGCCACGCGCGCATCCTGTTTGAGGCCGAAGAAGCTTCGCTTGAGTCAACCATTTGGTTGGGGCGGCGCTTGGCGTACCTCGGGCAATACCGCGAGGCTGTGGAAGTCTTCACCGAAGGCTTGAAGCGCTACCCGGAGAGTTATCGGCTCCTGCGGCATCGCGGACACAGGTTCCTGACATTGCGCGAGCCCGCCCGCGCCGTTGAAGATTTGGAACTCGCGCGCGCCCTTTGCCGCAAGCACCCCGATCAAGTCGAGCAGGACGGTGCTCCCAATCCCCAGGGCATCCCGCGCGGTACCACGCACTCCAACATCGGCTATCACCTCGGTCTGGCCTACTTCGTGCAAGCGGATTGGGAAAGCGCGCTGGAGATTTATCGCTGGAATTTAGAGTCGAATGTGACCAACGACGACATGTTGGTTGCAACCAGTTACTGGTTGGTTTTGACCTTGCGCAAGTTGGGTCGCGAGCAAGAGGCCCAGTCGGTCTTGGCAAACATTCGGCCCGAAATGGATGTGATCGAAAATCACGCCTATCACGACTTGCTGCTGCTGTTCCGCGGCGAACGCGACCCCGAACTCCTGTTGGACGCCGCCGAAGCAAGTGAACTAGGGTTTGCAACCACGGCCTTTGGTATTGCTCAACACCGCATGCACAGCGGGCAAACCCGTGCGGCAGTCGAATTGCTGCAACGGATTGAAGCCACGTCTTTTTGGCCGGCATTCGGGCACCTGGCAGCGGAAGCCGAATTGTCGCGACTGTGAATGCGGCAGCCGAAATCATTGAACTGACGCAGCGCTTGGGACCCGCTGTTGTGCGACAGACTGTTCGAACGGACCTGCGGCGATCGCAGTGGTTGAGCGAGTTGTGCTCGGCCGAGGTCTGGCTCAAGTGTGAGAACTTGCAGCGCACCGGATCCTTCAAAGCGCGCGGAGCTATCGCCGCCTTGGAGCATATGGACCCGCAAGTTCGGGCCAAGGGAGTGGTGAGTTGCTCCACCGGCAATCACGGCCAGGCGCTGGCCTGGGCCGCCGGCCAATACGGCACGCAGGCCACCATTGTGGTTCCGCAAAACGTCGCGCCCAACAAAGCGGCCAAGATTCGCAGCCGCGAAGGCAAGCTTGTGGAAGCGCCGGTGCAAGGCTACGACGCAGCGGAGGCGTGGACGCTCGAGCACTTGGCCGAGTTGGGCGGCCGCTTCGTCTCCGCCTTCGAGGATGCGGCGGTGATGGCCGGCAACGGCGGAACGACATTGCTGGAAATCGTGGACGAGGACCCGGGTTTTGATCGCATCGTCGCTCCCTGCGGCGGGGGTGGATTGGTTTCGGGCCTGGCCGTTTTGGCGCGCGCAAAGAATCCCAAGCTGCGCGTCGCCGCCGTTTGCAGCGAGCGCTCGCCGGCCATGTTCCAATCGCGTCGCGACGACAAAGCTTGGCTCCGCATCGACAGCGAACCAACCGTCGCCGACGGGGTGGAGGGCGGCGTCGGTGCCCTCAACTTCCGTTTGGTCCAGGAGTTCGTTCAGGATGTGGTTCTGGCGAGTGAGGCCAGCACTCGTCTCGCCCTGTGCAAGCACCTCTTGGGGGATCGCCTCCCAACCGAGGGCTCGGCCGCCCTTCCGGCAGCCGCCCTCATCGACGGCGCCCTGGGCGATGTGCGCGGCGAGCGCATTTGCCTAATTCTTTCCGGCGCCAATTTGGACCCGACGACCTTCAGTGAATTGATCAGCGAGCAGACTTAAGTCTCGAATTCGGCCAGGGCGCGGCGGTGGAGGCGGAGCCGTACGGGGCCCGGTGGGGGGCTTGTTCGGGACATACTCGCGGGCAACCCGGCGCCAGCGTTGACACCCTGGGGCCCGGGGCGTCCAATAAGGCCATGCAAGCAACCCTCCTGCACCTGACGCCGATGGAAATCGGCCCGACTATCGCGACCCTTCTGGCCGGCGTTCTGATTGGACTCTTCGTCGCGCTGCGCGTTCTTCGTCGTCGTCGAAGTCAGTAAGCCCGGACACGCGCATGGATGCTCAGGGCCGACTTGCCCGGGCCGTTCATGTTTGCAGTTAAGGCTCGTCGTTAACTCTCGAGGTTAACTGCCGCCGATTGCTTTGCGAGTCGGCTCCGGCAATCTCTATTGCCCTGCGAGCCCAGTGGCTGCGTTGCAGCGAATGACTTTGCCGCCGGCGCTTGAATTGGAGCGCGACCTCAGCGGTTGCCGCACGGATTTTCCCCGTGTGAACAATTGTCGCGTTTAGCGCATTCCGCTCCGGCGTCGCGACAAGTCAATCGGCGTCGCGAGTAAGTCAAAAGCCGGCGGCGAACATCACTCGCCTTTGCCGGCCATCAGAGCCAGGATCCCGGGGTGGTCTTTCGCCAAGCGGGTAGCGCGGAAGCAAGCGGAACCGCTCGTGTGCAGGGCATCATCGCCGGTCGGGTTGAAGTCGCCCGTCATCGGTGAGAGGTACTCCCAGTGCACTTCCATGTCGTTGTCGAGTTCAATGAAGTGACCCGATTCGCCGACGCAAACCAAAGTGTGTCCGTTGGGTAGGCGTTGGGCGCCGGAAATTCGGCGCGAGAAAAAGCGCCGCTTACCGGCACGATTGAAACTGCGCAGGGCTTCCTTCGGTTCGAAGGCCTGTCCGGCGGTGAGCGGATAGCTACCCGTTGAAGTTACCGGAGTCGTGAGCTCTTCCGCCGAAGAGTAGCGTCCCTTGGGCCGACCCCAGCCGTTGTTGTAGAGCAGAATATTTCCGGCGCCGGGCAATCCCGGATCGATCCACTGGGTGTGGTGCTGGGAAAAGAGCCTTCGATCTGTTTCGTCGCCCGCGCGATAGTTGGCGGGGTTGCCCCAACGAAAAATAATGTCGCCGCCCATACCCTGGCGCCCGCCGCTACTGCCGGCAGCTTCGGCGGTCGTGGTGCTGTGATCGATGACCCAAAGCTCGTTGTACATCAGCACGCTGAGCACAATTTGATCCAACTCGGGGTTGTAGTCGATGCCGTTGATGTGGGTCCAATCGGCGCGCGCGCGCACCCGCGCGGTCTCCTCGTCCTCATCATCGTCACCGCCCAAGTAGCCGATGTCGCGCAACTCATCGCGCTCTTCGGCAGTGATCACCTTGGCGATCGGATCGGCATTGAGATCGATGCGCCCGGGATTGGCCGCGACGTCACCGTAATTGCCCTTGGACGGATCGATGTCCTGGATCAGGTGATCCCAGAAGTGCCATTCCCAAACGATTTCGCCGCCGCTCGGCAGGATCGGCTTGACCTCGAAGATGCAGTCGGGCCAAAGGCCCAAGCGTCCGACCTTGGAGGGGTGACGACCCGCGGCCAGGGCTTCTTCATGGCTGCGCTGCTCCCACGCCAAGACCAAAATGTTGCCGTTCGGCATCGGCTCGATGTCGTGATGCTGCAACAGGCCCTCGCCCAGGCTGTAGTCCCAAAGCAAAGTTCCGTCGGGCGCGAACTCTTGAATGAATCCGCCCGCGCCCGGTGCATAGAAGCCGTGTGAAGAATCCGCGTGACGCGCGGTGCGCAGCAAATTGCCGTTGTCCCTGAGGTAAACCGAAAGCCCGGGCGGAAGTTCGGCCTCCCACTCGTGCACGACCTCGCCCTGCATGTCGATCAAGTAGGCGAGTTTGGAGGTCAGGGGAGTGAAAAGCGTGTAGCCGTCGAAAGCGGTGTCTTTGTTGACGACCACGCCCTTGCGGCGACCGTGGGCGCGCGAGGCGTCAGCTAGGCTTTCGTCCACGCCCGACATCGCTTCCAAATCGTGCGGCCCGCCGTCGCGATCGCAGCTCGCCAAGGGCGCCAGGCATAGCAGAAGGGCGAACAAGCTGTACGGGCGGCAGCTTGCGCTGACTCGACGGGAAGTCCAAAGGGTGGGCATGTTGCTATGTCTGTTTCGCGCTGTTGCGACAACTGCTTGCGCCGAGCATTGCGTTCGAATCCGGGTCCCGCGGCACAGGGCCCAAGCCCGCCTTGCGCACCGGGCCGTGTGCGCGCGTGGGATGGAGAACCGGGATCACTTCTGGCGAAACAGGATAGGCGATCGCTCCCATTCGCACGACCTTGGGCCGCTCCCGATGGGCCGGTCGTTGCGCTCGGCTCGGAATCAAGCGATCCGGGCGGGCCGCCGCTCAGTGCAGAATCGAAACGTGAACGGCGGGGGTAGCGGCGAAGGAGCTTCCCAGCGTCAAAGCCGAAAAGGCCAGCCGGTGTCCGGCGAAGGCTCCCAACGTGTCGCCGGGCGCGATCAACGCCGCCAGTGCCCGACCACCCGGGTCCAGGTTTCCGGCCGAGCCCGGCAGGTGTGGGGCTCCGGGGCGAGAGCGCGTGAAGGCGAGCAAAGCGTCCGGATTGAGGGGCAAAAGCGCATCGCCCAGGGGCATGCCGGGCGACGTGCCGCTGGCGCTGCCGAGCAAGATGTAGGCCTCGCCGGCGGCGGCTTGGCCCAGGTCCAAGGTGAATGGGATTTGGCCCCCGAGACTGGCTGAAAGTTCGCGCCTGCCGGCAAACAACGGGCTGGGTGTTGCTAGCTCGATTGCGATCGGCGGGTAGAGCAGGACCGCACCTGCGCCGTCGTTGACGCGAACGGTGAGACTTTGGGAGCCGACGCGATCGCGCGCGCGAATTTCCAAGCGGTATTTTCCGTTGCCGAGGTCCTCCACGGCGCCGACATCCACTAGGAACTCTTCACCATCCGTTGTGATCAAATCCAGCGCAGCGCCCGGCGCAGAGATCCGATTGCGATTGATGTCGCGCAGCTGAACCACAACTTCCATCGACGCCATTCCGTCGGCGGGTAAGTGCGTCGCGCCGGCAAGAACTTCGGAATGGATGTGGTCGGGCCTGCCGAGCTTGTCCGCGCGCCAATTGTCGTAAAGATCCGCCAACAGCAAAACCGGATCGGATCCGGGCGGCGTGCTGGTGACGTTTAAATTCATGTAGTAGTCGCCGTTGCCGCAACCCTTGTTGGCGTTGCAAATGCCGTCCACATCGCCGATGCGCGCAACCATCATGAAGGCCGACAGTGCCGAGTTGACAAAGTCTTCGGGCGGAGCCCCGCAACTTTCGGGCGAAAAAACATCGCAGGAACAACGCCCGTCGCCACCCAGATCGCGAGCGGCGAGCATGGCGGCCAAGACCCGTTGTCCCAAGTCGCCTTCCGTGTTCAGAAGGGTTTCTTCGGCGACATCGACCACTTTTTTGGCCACGAGAACATTGCCGCCGATGGCGTAGCGCAGGGAGCCGAACTTCTCTGCGATCGACTTCTTGGCGTCGCCCGCGCCGAGGCCGGTGAACTTGGCGGACTTGTTGGGGAAGTTGACGATGCCGTACTGCCGCGACTGGTGACCCGTGTCGGTGTCCTTGAGCTCCTGCAAAATCTCCTTGGGAGTCTTGCCCTCAATGAAACCCATCCAAATCACCTTGCGATTCTTGCCGCTGACATCCACAAAGGATTGAGCGCACGCTCCGCCGACGCCGACGCGCATGACGGGCAGATACTCCTCCAGGTCCAAACTCAGGCAAGTGGCCGCTGCGATGCAAACTTCGCCGGTATCGCGATCTACAACGACAATCGACCAAGTCGCTCGCGCTTGCGGGGCGAGCAATATGAGGAGCAAGCTCGCCAAGAGGGGTTTGAAGGGCGAGCGGTGGTTTTGTTTGCGCATGGATGAAGTCTGGGGTGGCGTCCGCCTCCATTTCAACCGATCGGCCGGGAGGGCGCAGCTACCCGAACCAAAAGCGAGCCGAAGGACACCGTCACGTGTAGCAAGGGCGCCCAGCGGGCCGGTTTCTTGCGCCGCAGCCGTCGGTCGGGGACGCGTGGAGCTTTTCGGGATGCACCAGGTCCCATGCTCAATCGCGACGCCGAGCTCCAATGCAAGGGCCTCCGCTCGACAGCCGATGCATGGCACCGGCAGCCGGGGCGGAGGCCCGTAGCGCAACGACTCTTCGGGTTAGCGGCGCAGGCCCTTGGCGACTTGAACCATGGCCAAGAACTCGGCCCGGTACTGACCGTTGTCGGGTCCCAAGGATCCTTTGGCCAACTCGAGCACATCGGCGAGCGTGAAGGAGCCCGAGTACTTCGAGTGGCGCAGCAACATACCGAAGGAGGCCACCGAGGCTGCGAAGCGGAAGTCGTCACCGGCTTGCTCGGCTTCAAGATTCGAATCCATCGCGACGGTTTCAAACTGCACGCTCGTGTCGGCATCGGGCGCTTTGTAGCGCAGGGCCACGGTCGCCATCTCGCCCGTTAGGGCCGCGGGATCGAGATCCACCGGACGCTGATACTTGAGCGGATCCACTTGGGCTTCGGCGCTTTCAACGCCGACCGGAACCAGCTCGTAAAGTGCAGTGACGCAGTGCCCCGCACCGATCTCGCCGGCATCGACCTTGTCGTTCTTGAAGTCCTGGTGCTCCAACTTGCGGTTTTCGTAACCGATCAAGCGGAAGGAGGCGACTTCGGCCGGATTGAATTCAATCTGCAGCTTGACGTCCTTGGCGATCGTCTCAAGCGTGCCGCCCATCTCCTCGACGAGCACCTTGCGAGCTTCGCGCAGGCTATCGATGTAGGCGTAGGCGCCGTTGCCCTTGTTGGCGATCTGCTCCATGCGCGAGTCCTTCAGGTTGCCCGAGCCGAAGCCGAGCACGGTTAGGAACACGCCGGACTTGGCTTCGTCTTGGATCAAGCGAATCAAGTCGCCGTCGCTGGAGGTGCCCACGTTGAAGTCGCCGTCGGTGGCGAGGATCACGCGGTTGACGCCGCCTTCGATGAAGTTGGCGCGGGCCGTGTCGTAGGCGAGGCGAATGCCTTGCCCGCCGTTGGTCGAGCCGCCGGCCCTGAGGTTTTCGAGCACGGAGACGATCTGTGCGCTGTTCGAGCCGCTGGTCGAAGGCAGCACGAGTCCCGCCGCACCGGCGTAAACCACGATCGCAACGCGGTCGCGTCCGTCGAGCTCGGAAGCCAGCATCTGCAGACCCTTTTTGAGCAGGGGCAGCTTGGAGGGGTTGTTCATCGAACCCGAGACGTCCATCAGGAAGACGAGGTTCGACGGCTTGCGCTCACCAAAGTCGATCGACTGGCCCTTGAGTGCGACAC
>JAJDES010000046.1 GCA_029259675.1 Planctomycetota bacterium | reverse complement strand
TCATTGCCCATGTCAACGGCTCCGCCTTTGTCAAAACCGAAAGCGGTGAGGTTTTGCGTTTCGGTTATGCGGGCAAGAACGGGCGCAAGTATGTCTCGCTTGGGCGCGAGTTGATCGAGGACGGCATCTTGCCGAGCGATGGGCTCAGCTTGCAATCGATTCGCGATTGGGCCGTGCAGGAGTACCCCGGCACCATCAAGGAATACTTGAATCGCAACCTCTCCTATGTGTTCTTTCAGCCGATTGAATCCAACCCCCACGGCAGCCTCGATTTTGAGGTGCAAGCGAACCGGTCCCTGGCGACGGACAAAAAGCTCTTCCCGCGCGGAAGCCTAGTTTTTGTGGATACGACCTTTCCCATGGCAGAGGGGCCGAATCCGGCACGCGAACCCTTTCAACAGTTTCTGTTTGATCAAGACACCGGTGGAGCCATTCGCACCGCCGGTCGCGCCGACATTTACTTGGGTATCGGACCCGAAGCCGAGCAAACTTCCGGTCGGGTGAAATCAGAAGGTCAGCTTTACTATTTGTTCCTGAAAGAAGACCAGTGACGGTAGAGGATTCGAAGGGCCGCTTGCTCGCCGTTTGCATCGGATCGGGCGGGATCCCCAAACAGGCTGTCGAAAGCGCGCAAGTACAAGCCCTGGGTTTGGTTGGCGACGGTCACCGCCATCCCAAGCACGGTGGTGAACAGCGTGCCGTTTGCCTGCTATCCCAAAGCTCCTATGAATCGCTGCAACTCGACGGAGTGAGCGCGTCCGAGCCGGGAAGCTATGGTGAGAATTTGCTGATTTCCGGCTTGGAAGTAGATCGGTTGCGAGTTGGTGATTTGTTGCGCGTGGGATCTCAACTGATTTTGAAAGTCGAGGATATTCGCGAGCCGTGCGCCACCCTCAAAAGCATTGACGCCCGCTTCCCCAATCTAATGATCGGCCGCAGCGGACAAATGTGCAGTGTCCGTCAGCCCGGCACGGTCGCCCCGGGAGATTCTGTGAGCGTCTCGCCCAAGTGAGTTGAATGCGGCTCCCCTCAATGTCGGACCTGCCTCTCCCTACCCGCACCGGGCAAGGCTCGCCTTGATCGCCAAATCCCGGCATGGGAGCGTTTAGCGCCTCTGCTTGTCTCTACTTCGAACACTCTGAAAGTCGGGTTCTGTGCCGCTCTTCGCTCGAACCCTGGGCGCGGAGCTACTCCGGCTGGACAAGACTGAATGCGGACAGGTGCCCCCAGGGCCCGATTAGTGAGCGCGGGCATGCAAGCGTGTATGATCTCGCCCTCCATCAAGCCACCTACTCAAGCTCCCTCAATGACCGAGAATTACTACCCCACGGACTACGCCATTCGACCCATCGAGGGGAGCAAACAGATCGAGCTGATCATCCACTCCACCGATGGACATGTTTGGGAGTATGGGATTCCTTACAGCACGGCCACTTGCCGCTATGCCTTCGAGGAAATCGATGTGCTTGAATTGGACTTCGGCGAGGAATTCCGCGAGAAGATCGAGGATGAACTCGACGAGCTGGTGAAGAAGCTCTGCGAGTAAAGGCACCCGCGCCGCCGGTTGCCCCAGTTCGATTCGTAGCGGGCGACGAGAGTTGCGTGAACTCAATCGCCGCGGGCAAGCGTCAGTTTTGTTTCTGCAACTGCGGGGCGTATAGCGCGCGCAAGCGTTCCAACGTTTCGCGTTGCTCGGAATCCATCTGAATGGCCAAGGCTTGGTCAAATACCGTTTCGGCTTGCTTAGACTCCCCGCGCCTAGCGTGCAACACAGCCAATCTCGTCATCGCTGATAGATTGGTGTCATCCAACTCGATCGCGCGAGCGAGGCAATTCACCGCTTGGTCCTCTTCTCCGATGGCGTCATTCAAGCAGCCGATCAAGTAATGGGTTCGAGCGTGATTGGGGTCCATGGCCAGCGCTTTGTTCGTCCACTCGATTCCGCGCGGGGCAAACTCCGGAAGGCGCGCCAAGAAGCGAGGTTCCAATAGACTGCTCGTGGCTTCCAAGAGCAAATCGATGTCGAGCCCCCACCGATTGAACAGATCCTGGTAGGCGAGAAGCGCTTGATCCAATTGGCCGTCTTCACGCAGAGCACGGGCCCACATCAATGCCGATTCTTGGCTTTGGCCCGCCAAGGACTCGTAGCGCTGAAGCGCTTCAAGCGATTGCCGCGAGAGGCCCAACTCAAACTGCACGGCCGCCAAATCGAACCAGAATTGAGCCTCTGACGGTGCCAACTCGGTGGCCGTTAGGAATTCACTCTCGGCAGAGCGACGGAATCCGCGCTCGCAAAGTACCTTGCCCCGCAGGTGACGAAGCTCGGGGCAACCGGGGAACTGCTCAACCCCTCGGGTGAGTACGTGATTGGCTTCGCGCAGGCGCTCGTCGGCCCACAGGGCCCGCGCCAACTCGGCGTAGGTGACCGGGTCATTCTCTCCCTCGCGCTCCAGGCATTCGGCCCATTGCTCCGCCGCCTCATCCCAATTGCCCTCCGAACTGGCAATGGCGGCTGAATGACGCAATTCCTCGACTTTGCGGTGGGCCCTTGCCGAGCTTCGACAGGCCTGCAGGGCCAGGCAAGTGATGAGTGCACCCAGCACCTGTGTTCGCACTCGCCACCCGGTTGGCCGAGACATCAATTTGGGATTCCGCAAGGTAACTAGTAAGGCGTAATCAGGTGCGGACCGAATCCTCGCACTTATTCCGATGGAAGCAGGTCAGGCGGGTCTCCCGCCCCTCACCCCCTTATCGTACGATCTCAGGCCGCCACAACAGCCCTCCAGGCTTTTTTGGGCGTGTCGTCCCCCCTCCGCTGCCCCCGAAAGGGGCCCAATAGATATCGTGAGCCTCAAGGCCGTATTTCTCGATGTGGGCTCGACCCTAGTGCGCGAAAAGACTTCGCGCGCAGCCATCTACGCTGACGTTGCCGCCCAACATGGACGGCGCATCACCGAGAAGGCCATGGCGCGCACGATGCGAACCACCCATAACGAAATGCCCGCCTCCCTGCCCGGCGCGTTTCGCTACTCGGATGCTTGGTTCCGCGCCTACATCCATCGCATTTTTTGCATCAATCTCGGTTTTGCCCCCCAGGCCGTCGCCGGCATCGCAGACGAGCTTTTTGAGCGCTTCGAAGCCCCGCAATCCTTCGAGATCTACGCCGGGGTGACAGACCTGCTCGAACTGCTGAAATCCAAGGGGTTGAAATTGGGCGTGATTTCAAACTGGAGTGAACGCTTGCCGAAGCTGCTCGATGCGCTTGAATTGAGCCCATACTTCGACACCGTGGTTTGCTCCGCGATCGAAGGGCTGGAGAAGCCCCAGCCGGAGATTTTCCACGCCGCGCTGGAGAAAATGAACACGCCGGCTGCCAAATCACTGCATGCGGGCGATCACCCCATTCAGGATGGATCCGCACAGCAAGTGGGCATGGACTGCATCTTGGTGGATCATCACCAACGTCATGTTCAAAGCGAATTGCCGCGCGTCGAAAGCATGCATGATCTCGGGCAATCCATCCTTCGCAAGTTAGCTCCATGAAGGCTGCACAAGACCCCGAAGAGCGCATTGAATCCCTGCGCGCATCCGCCGCTCAACTCGAAGACCACATCGGGCAGGTCTTCCTAGGGCAATCGGAGGCGGTCGAGCTGATCGTGTTGGGCGTTCTCTCCGGCGGGCACCTCTTGCTCGAAGGCGTTCCCGGTCTGGGAAAAACGACTTTGGTGCGCGCCGTTGCGTCCGCCATGCAGCTCGACTTTCGGCGCATTCAATTCACACCCGACCTGTTGCCGGCGGACTTCATCGGATCTCGCATCTTGGATGAGGACTCGAGCGGGCACGTGTCCTTTCGCTTTGAGAAAGGTCCGCTCTTCGCCAACGTCATTTTGGCTGATGAGATCAATCGGGCTACGCCGAGAACTCAATCCGCTCTGCTGGAGGCCATGCAGGAGGGGCAGGTCACCGTGGCTCACACTTCGCTGGACCTGGGCAAACCCTTCCACGTTTTCGCAACTCAAAACCCGATTGAGATGGAGGGCACCTATCCGCTGCCCGAAGCACAGCTCGATCGCTTCATGGCGAAAATTGAACTGTCCCCTCCGAGCCAAAGCGACTTGGAACGCATCCTCTCGGAAACGACCGGATCTCTGAAAGCGGAACCGGAGCCGTGCTTGGAGAAATCCGATTTGATCCAACTGTGCGAACTGGTTCGAGATGTGCCCGTCTCAAAGGAAATGGTGAGCCTGGCAGCCAGGCTCGTTCGCGCAACCGCTCCGAGCAGCAAGCTCGCCCCCGAGCGCGTACGTCAATTCGTTCGCCACGGAGCGAGCCCCCGCGGCGGCCAGTCGCTGCTGCTGATGAGTAAAGCTCGCGCCCTGCTCGAGGGGCGTTTGCACGTTACCGCCGATGACCTTGCGGCACTCGCTGCTCCGACTCTGCGCCATCGCATCGTGTTTGGATTTGAGGGGGAAGCGAGCGGGATCCACCCCGACGAGCTGATCCTGGACGCCTGGAACATCGTCTCCGGAGGCTGAAGCCGCCATGAATACCCGCTTGCGCCTGGCACAAACAAACCCGCGATTGGGCAATGTCCACTCCAACCTGGATGAGCATCTGGACCTCGCTCAGAAGGCCACTGGCGACGTCGATTTGTTGCTGTTCCCCGAACTCTCCCTGACCGGCTATTTCCTGCGCGACATGGCCTATGAATTGGCTCTCTCAATCGAAAGCCCCGAATTCGATCGTTTGGCCAAGGCATCCAAGGAGGTCACCCTGGGAGTCGGCTTCGTCGAGCGCAGCCGCGAGGGCCAATTGTTCAACTCCTACGCCATCTTTGAAGCCGGCGATTTGCTCTCCATTCATCGCAAGGTGCACTTGGTTACCTACGGCATGTTTGAAGAGAGCCGAGATCTCGCTGCCGGTGATAACTTCCTAGCCGTGGACAGCCGCTGCGGAAAACTCGGGATTTTGATCTGTGAAGACATGTGGCACATGACCGGGCCCTACCTTTACTTCCTCCAAAACTGTGACGCGATCCTGACCCCCAGTGCCAGTCCCGCCAGAGGCATTGAAAAAAGC